>NZ_JAAABJ010000520.1 GCF_009904105.1 Elizabethkingia argenteiflava
ATAAGGCTGCTACCAATAAGTAACAGCCTTTATATTTTTATAGAACGTTCACTTCTCGTTCTAACTGAATGTTGAATTTTTCTTTAGGCCATTTTTTTATTTTTTTTTCTTATATTTTTTTTTTGTTGTATGCTTCATTTTAAATTTTTTTTTTTTTTTTTTTTTTTTTTTTATATATTTTTTTTTTTTTTTTTTTTTTTTTTTTTTTAATTTTTTTTTTTTTTTTTTTTTTTTTTTTATTTATAAATTTTTTTAAAATTTTAATTAATAAATTTTTTTTTTTTTTTTTTTATTATTTTTTTTTTTTTTATTTTTTTTTTTTTTTATTTATTTTTTTTTTTTTTTTTTTTTTTTTATTTATTATTTTTATTTTGGGGGTTTATTCATTTATGTGATCTTTTCTTTAAAAAAAAACACGACTCTTTA
>NZ_JAAABJ010000521.1 GCF_009904105.1 Elizabethkingia argenteiflava
TACTCGAAGAATGATGAGAGATTTAACCAATTGTCCAGCCAGGATTTGCAGGTCAGGGGATATTTTTTTGCCCACTTCTCTTCAAAGGCAAGCAGCCTTTGATTTCCCTGCTCTTCATTATTAGCCTTGTAGATTGGCTTCATATCCTCCATAACCGCTTTTTTATCCCTGTCAGGAACATAGCGCATGGAGGCGCGGATTTGATGAACCACGCAAAGTTGTACCCTGGTTTTAGGAAATACAGCCTCAACCGCTTCGGGGAAACCTTTCAGGCCGTCTATGCAGGCAATCATAATATCTTCCACACCGCGTTTCTTCAGA
>NZ_JAAABJ010000522.1 GCF_009904105.1 Elizabethkingia argenteiflava
ATCGGCAGGATTTTAGATATTAGCAATGTCACTATTTTGAATTGGATTCGTAGTTTTGGTCAAGAAGTACAATCGTTGCAATGTGGATCTAAGGAAATAAAAGTGGTAGCGTTAGATGAAATGCACAGTTATATAGGGAGTAAAAAAAACACTATTGGATCTGGATTGCTGTTGATAGATTTGGAAAAAGATTCATCAATTTCGTTATTGGTGACAGAAGCCATAAAACAGCAGAAAAGTTTTGGGGAACAATAAAACAACACAAAATGGAGAAGATAGCAAGTGATCACTGGAAAAGCTACCAAAGCATTGTTGCTAAAGAGAAGCATCTTCAGACAAAAGCAGAAACATTTACCGTAGAAGCTTATAATAAT
>NZ_JAAABJ010000523.1 GCF_009904105.1 Elizabethkingia argenteiflava
ATCTGGTAATACAGAATATCAGTAAAAAATGGACAATGCCTATACATAACTGGGGTATCGCATTATCACAACTTTATGTTAAATTTGGAGAGAGAATTCTCAAGGAAAAAAACAGCTTTTGAGGAGTATTAATTTAGAACCTGACACAGTTCGGGTGACACTCCCTGTCTAGAAGTGTTGTCTCTTTCCTTGCGTAACTCATTATTTTTAATTTTCTAAGTAGGTCTCAATGTTTTCTTAATTTCAGATTATACTTTTGATTTAGCATTCGATATTTTTTGCACAGGGTGGTATTTAGAATGTAGTATTAAAAAAACAGATTATATTTTAAATTAGTAACCTATTAAATAGTATATTAGATTTGTTTTAATTATTTTGCTTGTGAAAAAACTATTAACGCTCCCCATCTTATTTTTTTTCTTTTCTGTACATGCCCAGAAGTGGTCATTAAAACAATGCATAGACTATGCATTAGAAAACAATCTAGACATTTTGCAAAACCTCTATAATAAGGATATTGAGGAAAAGAACCTTTCTATAGCTAAAAAGGAAAGATTACCCTCTGTAACCGGATCCATATCCAATAATGCCAATTTTGGTCAAAACATTTCATCAATTGGACTTATTAACAGAACAGACAATTTTAATAACTTTATCAGAATTGGTACAAACGTAACATTGTATAACCATAAAAGAATACAAAAGCAAATACAAAAATCTAATCATGATTTTTATGCCAGTCTACAAAATTTAGAATCTACAAAAAATATTATTGCTATACGAATTACTGAGCTGTATCTAAATATTTTACTGAATAAAGAGAGGGTTAAAATTTTGGAAAGTTCCGTCTTAAATGCACAGGATGCGCTCCGAAAAACAATTATTACCACTGAGGTAGGCACCTCACCTCTTACTGCAAAATACCAAGCTGAGGCTGAGCTATCAAAACAAGAACAAGAACTACAAAACGCAAGAATTCAGGTAGAAAGTGCTATTTTCAATCTTTTACAATCGCTTCAGCTAACAGATAAATACAATTACACCAATTTCGATATTGAGAACTATGCTATTGAGACGAGTGCACTGAGCCCCTATTTAGAAGATTTTAACGGAGATATCAATAAGCTACCACAGGTAAAGTCTGCTGAATATAAATTACACTCTTCTGAGGCTAAAATTGAGATTGAAAAAACCAATTATTATCCTAGGATATCTCTTAATGCAGGCGTTGGTATCAATTACTATCAACCTCTTATTAAAACCTATACTCCTGGAGTAAATGAAAAAGGACAAATAATCCAGAGAGAAGTTAAATACCCCACTTTATTTCAACAGTATAAAAATAATTTTTCTCAACAGATTTCTATTGCTATTGAAGTTCCTATTTTTAATAAAGGAATAACAACACTTAATATTGAAAAAGCAAGATTGGATAAAAAACTTTCTGAAGTGCTTCTAAAACAGAAGAAACAAGACGTTTCAGCAGAGATCCAGAAAGTACTTTTTAATATAAAAACAAATTATCAAAAATATATAGCTGCCGTCAAATTAGAAAAAAGTTCTAAAATAGCACTGGATTTTGCTCAAAAAAGCTACGCTGCCGGAAGAACCTCTATATACGATCTATCAACAGCAAACAAGAATTTTGCAGACGCTAAGGGAAGCCTAGTGCAAACAAAGTATAATTATCTTTTTTATATTAAAATTTTAAGCATCTATGGCAAATATCAATAATAGAATAAGCTCTATTTATTGTTACTTCTATCTGCTAGGCTTACAAGTATACTTTATCCCCTTCATCAGACCTAAAATAAGCGTGATCTTCTCTTAATGTAATTTACTATCCTATCGCTTTTTACTAAAGATATAGCACTATTTTCTGCTTTAAAAAAGGATTTAAATCAATTTCATTTTTATTCGTCTTGAACAACTTCAAAATAACAATAGATCAAATTATTGATCTACTCTTTTAAGAGTTTTCCCTCATCAATACTTTTCTGCAATAAACTATCGAAAGCTTCACCCATTTCGTCTGAGGCTCTTTTTATAGCAATCTCCAGCATTTTTCTAACCTGTCTTACACTAACTTTAGCCTCTGTCCAACTCTTCCCGGAAGTATGTGAATTGAGGATAAAAGGCATCATTCTATCTATGGCGCATGCAAAAATCGATTCAGGGGTTTTTTCTTCTTCAAATTCTATCCACAAATTGTAAAACTCAGAGCGCAAAGGTTCATCTAGGATTGCGAAAATCTTCTGGGCGGCCACCTTTTCCCTCTCAAATTTTCCTTTCATCAATTTTTCATCGAACAGAAAAGTGTCACCCGCATCAATCTCTACCAGGTCATGAATGGATAGCATTCTGATTACTTTAAGCAAATCGATTTGATCTTTATCTTCCGCGTATGGATAAAGAAGCTGTGCCAAAATCACAATTTGCCAACTATGCTCAGCGGTATTCTCTCTTCGGCTATCATCGGCATTATAATTTCTTCTTTGCACATTTTTCAACGCATCTACAGCGAGTATAAAGTCTATTTCTCTCTCTAATTTCATACTCTCAAAGTTAATAAATAAGTTAAACTAAAGAGTCGTTTTTATTTTTAAGCTAAGGATCACTTACTGGATTAACCCCCCATTTAGACTATTATATATAAAAAAATAAATTAACACTACATTGTATTGCATAATACCTTTTAATTTATGTATCTTTACCACTTATAATCCACTAAACGAATCGCCCTATGAATACAGAAAATATAAAAGCCCAGATGAGGAAAGGCATTTTGGAATTCTGTATTTTAAGTATGATTAATACAAAGGAAATGTATGTCTCAGATCTTATTCAAGAATTAAAAAATGGAAAACTAGACGTTGTAGAAGGAACGTTATATCCATTGCTCACCCGATTGAAAAACAGTGGATTTCTATCCTACCGTTGGGAGGAGTCCTCCAGTGGACCTCCACGAAAATACTATCATATTACAGATAAAGGCCAACTCTTTCTAGCTGAATTACAAAATACATGGAAAGAACTAACCCGTTCTGTCACCCAAATAACAAAAAGCTAAAAGTATGAATAAAACCCTATCAATTGGACTGGCTGGGTTCTCTTTTATCATTGAAGAACACGCTTATATAAAACTTAATGATTACCTTTCTGCCCTCCAACGGTCTATGGAACCGGACGAAACGCAAGAAATCATGCAAGATATCGAGACGCGTATTGTAGAGATCTTTAAAGACAGACTAGGCAAAAGGGAAGTGGTGACTGATCAAGATGTAGAAGTGGTAATTGCTCTTATAGGTACCCCCGAACAGATCGACGAACAAGAACAAGAATATACCTCTAAGGAAAAAATAAACCCTTCTGCTTTGAGTTCGAGAAGACAACTCTTCCGTGATCCGGAAACCAAAAAGATAGGAGGGGTTTCTGGTGGCCTTGCAAGTTATCTTGGCGTAGACATTGTATGGATACGCTTATTATTTGTAGCCTTATTTTTTCTGAGAGGCTTTGGTTTACTGGCTTACATTATCCTATGGATTGTGGTTCCTATAGCGAAAACGACTAGCGAATTATTAAAAATGAAGGGCAAGCCTCTTAATTTTGATAATTTAAAAGGACAAAGCTCCAAAACAAGCCAGACGGTTCAATATTCTTCCGGAAATACAAATAAAATCACCTCTAAACAGCTAGAAAAAGCCGCTAAAATTGTACTGAAGTTGATAGCTTCTGTGCTGGGATTATGTACCACTGTGCTCGCTGTATTCTTTTTCCTAGGAAGCCTTGCTGTACTTTCGGGAGGGTTCTCCTTTGGTTCGGGTGCTGTAGATATACCTAAAAATATAAACTTTTATTTCACCGACAGAATGATAGGTAGTAGCATTATATTCGTTGGTTTTTTAAGCTTATTTATTCCCGCCATCATCCTTACCCTTGTTTCTCTCAAGTTATTTAGCCTGAATTTAAAAATTAAACATACGAACTATCTCATCGGTATGCTCGTGGTGAGTTGGATTATTCTGCTTCTATTTGTTTCTTATTCGATCTCTAAAACAAACTTTCGCTTTAATGGATACAATCAAGAAATTGAAAATATATCCCTCAATACTAAATCGGACAGTATTATTCTAGACAGCAAAAAAGTCTTAATTCCAGAAAACTTTGAAGCTTATATTCTCGATATCTATTCTGATAGGAAGACGATTTTTAAGAAAGACTACCCGCATATAGAAATAGAAAAAACAAGAATCAAAAACCCATATCTCATCATTGAAAAATCTGCAAACGGGTACAACAAACCCTTGCAAATGAATGTACCTGTAGAGGTTTCCCAAAATAGAATAATATTTCCAAATTACTTTTCCTATAGCTACGGCAATAGATTCAGAGGCTATCGGGTAAAATATAAGTTGGTGGTTCCCGATCACGTAAAAATCACTAAATTTCCAGGAGCCCATCTAAGCATCGAGGATGAGGATAATGATTTTGATGAGGATGATAAATCCTTGAATAATTTATTAAATGAGGATGATATTGTAGAGAGCATCATCTTAAAGGATAAAGAAAAAAATGAGAATATTCATCAACCTTAAAAATTTAATGCTATTAAAGTATGATTTATATACGGAAAAAGTTTAAATTGGTGATCGCAACAATATTGTAATTCACCTCTAAAACCCAAATCCATGATTCAGTTTATTTTTGAAATCGTTCTTAAAGTAATGGACATGATCTCCTCCTTATTTTAAAAGTGAAGATTAATCTTTATATTTGTGAATCGATTACAGCAGTGATCACCGTTTTTAATTATCTATTAAGCTAAAATGAAAAAATTTATTGGGAGCTTATTCCTTAAGCTATCTGGTTGGAAGGTGATTGTAGAAGGAAACCCTAACAATCTAGACCGATGTATTTTGGTAGAAGCTCCACACACCTCTAACTGGGATTATCTCTTGGGGGTTATGACTTACTGGAAATTAGGGAGGCGTTTTAAAATTATTATTAAAGATACACACACTAAAGCCTTCTATGGAGGGATTGTAAAGTCAATCGGCGCTATGGGTATCAACCGCTCTGAAAAGAACGATCTTATTAATATTGTAGCTCAAGAGTTTGACAAGGACAACTTTAGTTTAGTGATTACGCCGGAAGGCACCCGCTCTTATGCCAGAAAGTGGAAATTAGGCTTTTACCATATGGCCCTGAAGGCTAAAATTCCCATTGTATTGGCTTCGGGAGATTATAAATATAAACAGATTAAAATTGGGTATACCATATCTTATGAGGATTTAGTATCACGCTCTTTTGAAAGCGTGATGGATGAAATCGAAAACTATTTTAAACACACACAGGCTAAATATCCTGAAAAATACAATCCTAAAATCTATTAAAATTGACAAAAGAAGAGCGCTTACAAGCCCTGAATGATTGGAGTAAAAACACATTATTACAAACTTTACATATTCACTTCACCGATGTAGGAGAGGATTTTTTGGTCGCTACCATGCCTGTAACCCCCCTCGTTCATCAACCCTTAGGCATGTTACACGGTGGCGCCAGTGCTGCACTAGCGGAAAGTCTGGGCTCTTCTCTTTCGAACATTGTAATAGACCAATCCGTAAATGCTGCAGTGGGCACCCATATTAGCTGTAATCACCTCAAATCCAAAAGATCGGGTATTCTTACGGGAAAAGCCCAACTAATTCGGAAAGGTAGAACCCAACATTTCACAGAAATAGAAATTAGAGATGAAAAGGGAGACCTCATCTGCCATGCGACGATGACAAACGTATTGATTAATGTGAGATAATATGCAAACTGTATTATTTAAATTTCCTTTTGAAGACACACTTTATACACTTGATGATAAATCTTACGATGATCAAATACTCAGATTTCATGCGTTTGATAATAGTGAGGAAGTCATATTCCAAGGTCGCATAAAAACCATTACGCCTTCAGAAATTCTAGACCTTAAGCTCACCAACAAAAATATTTCTCAAGAATACAATGGCCAGATCACCTCTAAAGAGGAGTATTTTTCTCAGCTCAAACATGCAATAGAATTTATTAAACAACATCAACTTCCTAAAGTAGTTTTATCTCGCCAAAAATGGTTGGCGATTCCCTCTCATCAGATCCTAGATATAGGTGCTAGCTTCCTGAAACTATGCGAAGACTACCCAAACGCTTTTATTCACTTTTTTGTGAATAATAACAGAGCATGGATAGGGGCTACTCCTGAACTACTTGGACAATACACTTCTTCCACTCAACTTTTCGAAACCATGAGTCTGGCGGGCACACTACCCCTTTCCGAAAAATGGTCTACAAAAGAAATTGAAGAACAAAAACCCGTCAGTGAATATATTGAATCCGTGCTTAGTCGCTTTTCAGAACATATAGAAACCAGCCCTATCTATGATCATATATCGGGAAACATTAAACACCTGCGAAATGACTTTAAAACCAACATCCCTCCAAGAGTACTTCCAAAGCTAATCCAAGCACTTCACCCCACTCCGGCCGTATGTGGCACTCCTAAGCCATTGTGTTTCGAAATTATTAAAAATACCGAAAAACACAAGCGAGATCTCTATGCTGGTTATATCCAGATAGCAAAACCTACTGGTATAAGCTACTATGTAAATCTTCGATGTGCACAACTATTCCGAAACGGTATTTTACTCTATGCCGGTGGAGGAATCACCCAGTTAAGTGAACCCGAAAAGGAATGGGTAGAAACTGAATTAAAAAGCGATGCGGTAAGGCAGCGCCTAAGCTTTCTTAATGCCAATTCTACTCCAGTAATCTAAAATAAACACTACCAGAATTCCTAATAAAGCCGCCGCTATAGAAAACCAAAACTTATTATTTTCTTCATCAAAGGCGCCCATATACCATTGAATAGCATATAGATTAATTCCTATAAAAAGGATAAAGATGACCAAAAATACTTTATAAAGCGTTTTCATAAATTTTAAATTAAAATATTAAAAATGGACATAAGTCTGTATTAACTGAGCAAAGTTAGCCGTAAATAATCTTATAGAAATAGCCAATAGGATGATGCCAAAAACTTTTTGCAGAACTTGCAACGTAGCATCTCCCAGCTTGGTTTCCAGCCAATTGGCAGACCTCAGCACCACATAAATTAAAATGGTATTAAGAATAATTCCAACAATAATATTGATATCATGAAACTCCGCTCTTAAGGATAAGGTAGTGGTTAAAGATCCGGCTCCTGCAAATAAAGGAAAGGCAATAGGCACAATAGAAGCCGAATTAATCTTCCCTGGCTTATTAATCTCAATTCCTAGAATCATCTCAACCGCAATAATAAAAATAACAAATGCTCCCGCTATAGCAAATGAATTAATATCCACTCCTATAAGTTTTAATATATTATCTCCTATAAATAGGAAAGATATCATAAGGCCTCCGGCTACCACCGTCGCTTTTTCAGCTTCGATTTCACCAAACTTCTGCTTTAAGCCCACCACAACAGGGACAGATCCAATAATATCTATCACTGCAAACAACACCATAAATGAGGTTACTACCTCTTTAATAGAAAAATTCTCAAACATACATTTAGAAATAATTAGTGTGCAAAAGTAGGAAATAAAATCATTTATTCCTCAATTTTTATATACACCTCATAAATCTGCGTAAACAACTGTTGCATAATGGATTCCTCTTGCAAAGGAG
>NZ_JAAABJ010000524.1 GCF_009904105.1 Elizabethkingia argenteiflava
ATGAGCCAGCACTTAGACTACGCACGGCCTTCTTCGTTTTACCGTTCTTACGGTTAATTTGCTCGTTAAGTTTATCTTGAGCAAGGTGGTATTCAAGCTAACCGGACATCATAGATTCCAGAAAGTGCTTCACCATTGGAGACAGAACCCCATCGGTGCCAGTCATTTTTTTTCCAGAATAAAGGCCGGCAATAGCCTCCTTCTTAAAAGACTCAAAGTCAAATTCTTCTTGTGCCATAAAATATTATATTTAAAGATAATGTTTATGA
>NZ_JAAABJ010000525.1 GCF_009904105.1 Elizabethkingia argenteiflava
CTATCCATAACTGGGGTATCGCATTATCACAACTTTATGTTAAATTTGGAGAGAGAATTCTCAAGGAAAAAAACAGCTTTTGAGGAGCATTAATTTAGAACCTGACACAGTTCGGGTGACACTCCCTATTTATGACACAGTTCGCGATACACCCTCCGATACACCCTCGGTCAGTGTCCTTTTATTTTTTTTAATTTCTATTGCTGGTCGTTTGAATTATATGCGGACGATGTTCAATTGCTTACATTTAGTTTATGCTTTTAATATCTCAGGTTAACATGGGGCACAAAGTATTCTTAGCCTCGATTTATAGGTATATAACTTCTGTTACTTAAGTATTCCAGGAAATCTATTCCCTTTCCATAAATGTATGATCATCTTGTTTTTTATGAATGATAAGGCTTAAAATTTGTCATCAGTTCTAATTACCCATAGATGAATCGATTTATATAGAAATAAAAATCTTTTTTGGTATTTTTCATATACTCCATATGCGAAACTCTTTCAGGGAGTTTATTCCCCAAAAGGATGACTTTTCAAAAGCCATCCCTGGGGTTTGATTCGTTATCTATGTTATTTTATCATCAGCACTTCCTCTACTCTAATTTCGGTTATAAAACGTCTCATACCTTCTTTATCTTCATACTCCCGATAGGTTAGCTTACCTTCAATAGCAATCTCTTTTCCTTTGCTTACATATTTTTCAAATATTTCAGCCAGTTTTCCAAAAGCTATCAATTGATGCCATTGGGTTTCTTCTACTTTCTCTCCTTGGGTATTGGTATAATAGTCATTTGTAGCTAAACTTACGGATGCTTTCATCCCTTTGTTAAATTGAGTGATTTCTACCTCTTTACCCGTGTGTCCGAATAAAATAACTTTGTTTCTCAGTGTCATGATTTTGGTTTTTAAGGTTATACTTCCATGATTTTGCTGATCCAAAGTTGCCTATAATCCAAAAATATAATCGGTAAAAAAATATTTATAATCATTTGTAGTCGTTTGTAAATGAATAATTTATTATATTTGAGAAGCTTAATAAAATAGCCATGCAGGTTTGTCTTGAATGTGGAGATAAGATGTTAGGACGTTCTGATAAGAAATTTTGTTCGGACGGCTGTCGTAATGCTTATAACAATAAACACAATAAAGACTATACTAATCTCATGCGCAATACCCATAATCGTTTGCGCAAAAATTATCGTATTCTTTGTCAGGTTAATGAAGAGGGTAAGACTAAAGTATCGAGGCAGAAGCTAGTGGCTTTAGGTTTTGATTTTAATTTTATTACCCAAACTATTATCTATAAGAATGGTTCTGAGTATAGATTTGTGTATGATCAGGGGTATAAAATACTGGAAGAAAACTGGATTTTATTGGTGAGAAAGTACCGATCTAGTCATCCATAAGAATATACATTAAGCCTTTAAAGCTGATGGCTTTTTTTGTACCTTTGACATTTCAAATTCATGGATGCAGTATTTATCATAAATCCGTTTTCGGCCAAACAACAGTATAAATCTTTTTTAGAAAAACTTACAAAAAAATATCCAGAAGCCAATTTTTTGCTCTCACAATCTATAGAAGATACACATAGATTTATAGATGCCCATTTTGACTGTGCAAATATTTTTGTAGCAGTAGGGGGCGATGGTACCATCTCTACGGTGGCTCAAAAGTTAATTAATACAGATAAAATCCTGGCAGCTTTTCCCTTGGGATCGGGGAATGGCTTTTCTAACGAAACTCAATTTACTCAAGATATAGCAGATCTTTTACAAAAAATAAAAAACAAAAGATTTTATAAAATAGACACCGTTATGATCAATAACCATTTATCTATTAATATATCGGGAATAGGATTTGATGCTGAAGTGATTAACAGATTTGAAAAAACCAGTCGTGGATTTACCAATTATTTAAAAACTACCTTAAAAACATTTTTTGGGTATCAGCCTGTGCAGGTGGAATTTGAAGAAAAATATAAGCGCTATAATGGAAATTATCTAATGATGAATGTTGCCAATACCCGCCAGTTTGGCAATCATGCTTATATAGCACCACAGGCTAATTATAGAGACGGTATGGTGGATATAGTATTGGTTAAAAAATTCCCATGGTGGTACTCCTTTAATTTTGCTTTTAGAATGTTTACCAAAAGTCTAAAAGGAAGTCATTATCTCACTTATTTTCGAGTTTCTAAACTGAGCTGTAAGGTGGAAAATTCAAAAGCTTGGCATTTAGATGGGGAAGGTTTAAACATAAACTCTCCTGTAGAGATAAAAGTGCTGCCTCATAGTTTAAATGTTTTAGGAAATCAGGTTTCCTAAACTCAGCAGTACTTTGCGTATAAGCAGATTTTCACTCTTTCTCTCTTATATTGTATTTTTTATAGCATTTTTGTAACAAATTAAATTAAATTTGAACTACTTATTTGTATACAAGTAGTTTTGGTAATTTAATTTAATATTACAATGAAAAAGAGAAAAATGTTATTGCTTACTTTACTTACGGTAGGCAGTCTGGCTTTTGCTCAAGATAACTTGATCAATAGTTTAAAGAGTAACCAGTCAGAAAATCCAGATTTTAAGTTCACAACTCTCAAGGAAGTCGGAAGAACTTCGGTTAAGGACCAAGGTTCCTCGGGAACTTGCTGGAGTTATTCCGGAAATTCCTTTATAGAGTCTGAAATGATAAGAATGGGAAAACCTGTAGTCGATTTAGCAGAAATTTTTACAGCTCGTAATGTTTATCGCGATAAAGCAAAGCGGTATGTGTTATTTGGAGGAGCGCTTGAATGGGGTGATGGAGGAGAGCTACACGATGTTATTAATATGTATAGAAAATATGGAGCCGTTCCTCAGCAAGTCTATTCAGGTTTAGCTTTGGGGCAGACCAGAAATAATTTTGGAGAGATGCAGGCAGTTATAAAATCCATGTTGGATACTTATGTCAAAAATCCACAAGGAAAGCTTTCTCCTAATTGGTTAGAGAATGTTGATAATGTTATAGACAGTTATCTAGGTCAGGCACCCAAGGAGTTCACCTATAAAGGCAAGCGTTACACGCCGCAAACATTCGCTAAGGAGGTGGTAGGGATTAATCCAGATGATTATGTAGAACTTACTTCTTATAAGGATTATCCATATTACCAGCGCTTTGTAACTCCTGTACCCGATAACTGGAGTCATGATAGCATGTGGAATGTACCTATGGCAGATCTAACAAAAATTATTGACAATGCAGTAGACAAGGGTTATTCTGTCGGATGGGCTACGGATGTTTCAGAACCCTATTTTTCTTATAAGAACGGAGTGGCTTATGTACCGGATATCGATTTAAACCATATCGATGCAGAGGTTAAGGCCAGTCTTTTTAAAGGTTCCAGGCCTGATAAAAAAATTACCGAAGATATGAGGCAAGAAGCGTTGAATAATCTAACCACTACCGATGATCACGGTATGCAAATTGTAGGTTTAGCCAAGGATCAAACGGGGAAAGAATATTATATGGTGAAAAATTCCTGGGGGCTTACCAATGACTTTCAGGGTTATCTATATGTAACAAAGCCTTATGTTCAATACAAAACTACTGGAATTCTTGTGCATAAAAATGCCATTCCAAAAGATATTATAAATAAAATGAAGCCTAAGACAGGGATCGGAATATAGGGTATTGGATAGAATTTTTTATTAGTGAAAAATAGCCGATGTGCATCGGCTATTTTTATTCGTTTTTTTTAATAGGGCTCACTGAGCTTAAACCTGAGTGGATAATTGATCGTTATCCTGAACCTAAAAAAAGCAAAGAAGCGATCAATACTGTCATTTTTTACTTTTATTTTTTAGCACAAGTTTTTAAGATATATAAGTGATGCCTGAAGACCCCTGGTTTCTAATAAGTAGAATCCCTATAGGTTAACCTTAATTCTGGATGTTTTTCTTTAATAAAATCAGCAAATTGCGCTAATATATAAGTGATAAAAGAAAAAGCTACCGATGATGAAATGAGGTTTAAAACTATTGGAGTACTTTAAATAAACAAGCAGCAATCAGACCTCCTAGGATGGGACCTGCTACAGGAATCCATGCGTACGACCACTGACTACTACCTTTAATAGGTAAAATAGCGTGCATGATCCGAGGACCTAAGTCCCTTGCAGGATTGATGGCATAGCCTGTAGTTCCTCCTAAGGATAAGCCAATAGCCCAAACTAAGAAGGCTACAGGTAAAGCACCTACACTACCTAAGCCTATCTTTGCAGAGGAATCCATTTCTATCTTTATATTAGCATCGCTAATATAAAATATTACAAAAACCAGTACAAATGTGCCAATAATTTCGCTGGTGAGATTGGAAAAGGGTTTTGAAATAGCCGGAGTAGTGCTAAAGCAAGCAAGCTTAGCCGTTTCGTCTTCGGTAATTGCAAAATGATCCTTATGGAATAGCCATACCAAAAAGGCACCTATGAGGGCTCCTATCATTTGAGCACTTATAAAGGGTAAAACGGATTCCCAGGGAAATTTCCCCGCATAGGCTAATCCGATTGTTACAGCCGGATTCAGATGGGCACCACTGATGGGGCCTGCGACAGTAACTCCTATAAATACCGCTAAAGCCCATGCTGTGGAGATAACCATCCATCCTGAATTGTTTCCTTTAGTCCCTTTAAGAACCACATTGGCTACAACGCCGTCGCCCAAAAGTATAAGCAACATGGTCCCGAGTAATTCTGCTAGAAATGGTGTCATATAATTTTTTTTACTTGATTTATTATTTATTCTTCTATCCAGCTTTGAGCGCGTTTTACCGCTTTGTGCCAGGATTCTAACATTTTATTGGATTTCTCTTCGTTTAAATTCGGCTGAAATTCTTTATCCACTACGTGTTGAGCATGAATATGCTCAATACTATCCCAAAAGCCTACGGCCAGACCAGCGAGATAAGCAGCTCCTAGAGCCGTAGTTTCCAGTGTTTTCGGGCGTATAATCTTAAAGCCAAATAAATCGGATTGTATTTGCATGAGCAAGTCGCTCGAAGAAGCCCCTCCATCTACCCTTAATTCTTTACTTTTAGTGTCAGCATCTGCTTCCATAGCTTTTACAATATCATAAACCTGAAAAGCTATCCCTTCTAAAGTAGCCCTTGCGATATGAGCGTTGGTCGTACCGCGAGTTATGCCTATCAGGGTGCCACGTGCATATTGGTCCCAATAAGGAGCGCCTAGACCTGTGAGCGCAGGCACAAAGTAAGCGCCTCCATTGTCTTCTACTGTCGAGGCCAGTTGGTTAACATCAGAAGCGTGATCAATAATTTTTAAGCCATCCCTTAACCATTGTATAGCAGCTCCTCCTACAAATACACTTCCCTCAAGGGCATAATTAACTTTACCATTGATTTTCCAAGCTACCGTGGTGAGCAGATTATTTTTAGAATAAACCGCCTCTTTCCCCGTGTTCATCAGTAAGAAGCAGCCTGTACCATATGTATTTTTCACCATGCCCGGTTGGATGCACATTTGACCGAATAAAGCCGCCTGCTGATCTCCTGCTATGCCAGCGATTGGAATTTTTGTAGAAAACAAGGTGGTAGAAGTTTCCCCGTAGACCTCACTGCTCTGTTTAATCTCAGGGAGCATGGCCCGTGGAATATCGAAGAGTTTTAATAATTCATCATCCCAATCCAATGTGCGAATATTGAATAACATTGTTCTACTAGCGTTCGACACATCTGTAATGAACATTTTTCCCCGGGTTAATTTCCATATAAGCCAGGTATCTACTGTTCCAAAGCAAAGATCACCTGCTTCAGCCTTCTCTCTTGCACCTTGAACATTATCCAGAATCCATTTTAATTTGGTGGCCGAAAAATAGGCGTCTAAAACGAGTCCGGTTTTCTTTTTAATATTGTCGGCGTGTCCTTGTTTTTTTAATTCATTACAATAGTTGGAGGTTCTTCTATCTTGCCAAACAATAGCATTGTAGATAGGTTCACTCGTATGGCGATCCCACACTATAGTGGTTTCTCTTTGATTGGTAATTCCAATTCCAGCTACTTCCAATCCAGAAATCCCCGCTTTTGCTATTACCTCTGCAGCCACTGAAATTTGGGAAGACCAAATTTCATATGGATCGTGCTCTACCCAGCCTGGGGTGGGGAAAATTTGTTCGAAACTGCGTTGGGATACAAATTTAATTTCTCCGCTTTTATCGAAAAGTATTGCGCGTGAAGAGGTGGTCCCTTGGTCAAGTGCTAAAATTAACTTTTCATTCATTATAATTAATTTACTTGTTTTTTTTCTAATTCAGTAGGGTGATAAGGCACTAAAAGATATTCTTGAGCCAATGCAATAAATTTTTTAGTTTCTTGTTCAATTTTTTGCGGATTCCAATCTCTTTCGTTAGCAAAAATATGCGCTATTTTTTGAGCGGAATCTATAGCTGCTCTAGCATCTAAAAACAGAAGACGTACTCTTCTCGCCAACACATCTTCTATCGTTTCAGCCATTTCATGTCTAATAGCCCAGATGACTTCGGCTACTGTAAACTCATGTTGTGGATGGATTTTTTCTGCGAATTTAGGATTTTCTTTTTCTAAAGTTTTTAGTTTTGCAATATCGGAACCGTATACGTATAAATGATTGCTTCTATCTACACTTTCAGCAAGCATATTTCCGTGGATAGAAAGATTTTTTGTTTTTGAAAGCTCTTTTGGGAGCTGATGTACTTCAATAGCTTTATCTATAGTATCCTCTGCCATTTGTCGGTAAGTCGTCCATTTACCTCCGGTAATCGTAATGAGTCCCGTTTCGGAAGTAATGACTTTATGGCTTCGGGAAACCTCTTTTGTGCTTTTGCTGCCATCTTTAGGAGCGGCTAGAGGTCGTAAGCCTGCAAAAACGGAGAGTACGTCCTCTTTTGTAGGTTTTTTTGATAAATATTGATGAGCGGTTTGCAAAACAAAACCTATTTCAGTTTCCAGAGCTTTTGGTTCGAAACTCGGCTCGGCTACTAATGTATCTGTTGTTCCTACCAGAGCTCTTCCATGCCATGGTACGACGAAAAGTACCCTTCCATCAGATGTTTTAGGTATCATGATCGCGTCATTACTCTTCAGGAAGGATTGGTCTAGCACTAAGTGGATTCCCTGACTAGGGACGACGAATTTTCCATGTTTCGGATCGTTCATCGTAAGAATCTCATTGGTGAAAACTCCAGTAGCGTTAACCACTACCTTAGCGTTGATTTTGTAGTGCTCTTTTGTAAATTGATCTTCCGCCACTACTCCTGTAACCTTATTGTTCTCATTTTTTATAAGATTCACCACCTTAGTATAATTGATCGCTGTACCTCCTTTTTCCACTATGGTTTGAGCTAAATTTATGGCCAGACGTGAATCGTCAAATTGACCATCCTGGTAGAGAACGCCACTGCTTAAACCTTTTTGCTCTATATTAGGCAGTTTTTCAATAGTTTTTGCCTTATTGAGGTATTTTGTTTTTCCTAAACTTAATTTACCAGCTAGGAAATCGTAAATAGACAGTCCTATTTTGTAATAAAATCCTCCCCACCAAGTGTAGTTTGGTATGATAAAAGATTGGTTTTTAACGAGATGTGCTGCATTTTTTGCCAAGAGCCCTCTTTCAAATAAAGCTTCTTTCACAAGGTCTATATAACCTTGTGCCATATATCTCACGCCGCCGTGTACCAGTTTAGTACTTCGGCTGGAAGTGGCTTTTGCAAAATCATGTGATTCTAGCAATAAGGTTTTGAACCCGCGAGTCGTTGCATCTAGTGCAGCACCTAGGCCACTAGCTCCTCCTCCAATAATCACAAAATCCCATTCTTGATTTTGTAAAATCTTTCTGAGTTCTTCTTTTCTTTTCATTTTGTTTCGTTTAATATGACTTTTGTAAAAATATGAAATTTTTCGAAACATTAAAAATAAAATCTGTGATTTTTTTTACATTTGAAAGCATATAAAAACAAAAATTCAATGATAGCCAGACACAATAAAATCTTAAAGGATTTGGAAAAAAAAGAATATTTATTGGTGCAAGATCTCTGCGAGAAATATAATGTATCTTCAGTAACGATTAGGAAGGATTTAAGTTATCTAGAAAGCTTAGGTTTGTTATACCGAACACATGGGGGTGCTAGCAAAAAATCGCGCTTTGCTTATGAAGAAAACGTTAATGAAAAAGAAAATATTAATGTAGAATCAAAACAGGTAATTGCCAAAGCAGCTTCTAAAATGATCGATGAAAACGATTCTATTATCATAGCTTCCGGTACTACCATGCATTATTTGGCCAGAGCTTTGGAGCGTTTTCATAAATTAACGGTATTAACGTCTTCTCTAAGAGCCGCACTGGAACTCTGTTCCATGCCCAATATTGTCGTAATACAGTTAGGAGGGGAGGTGCGCAAGAGTTCAGCATCCATTGTAGGGTCTATATCAGAAGAAGTCCTTAAACAGTTTTCTTGCCGAAAGCTTTTTTTAGGTGTCGATGGCATTGATTTAGATTTTGGAATTAGTTGCTCCAGCGCTGCAGAGGCACATCTCAATCAGGCGATGATCGCATGTGCTGAAAAAGTTATCGTATTAGCAGACTCTTCTAAAGTCAATAAAAAGGGTTTTGGTAAAATCGCAGATATAGACAGGGTAGATACCATTATTACCGATAAACATATAGATATTGAAATAAAGGCGAAACTAGAAGATTTAGGGGTAGCAGTGGTGATGGCTGAATAAATATAGGTTTGGAGGATTGCGTTCCAAGGTAAGGCGAGTAGAGAAGTACCACTAAAGTTTATGGCCTTTATTTAATAGGCTTCTCGCAATAGATTACCTTCATTTTTTTTGATCTTCTAATTTTTTGTTGATTATGCTAAACCATCTGTTATCAAAAAAATCAATGCATGGTTCTATAGGGTGTATTTGGATAGGGTATAGCTCCTTTTTTCCTTGTAAAAAACGCTAAAAACAGGCTTTAATTGAAAAGCATTTCTTATCTTTGTCCCTATGCAAAAAATTCTTATTATCGAGGATGAAAAAGCTATTTCTGGCGTTTTATCCAGCATTCTTGAAGAGGAGTGCAAAGGTTATGATATAGTCGTTGCTGAGGATGGTCTGGAGGGATTTAAATTAATCGAAAAAGAGGACTTCGCGTTAATCATTTCGGATATTAAAATGCCCAAAATGGCGGGGAATGAATTGTTAATTAAAACTTTAGAAATAAAGCCGGATGCTATTTTTGTAATGATATCAGGTCATGCAGATATAGACACCGCTGTAAAATGTCTAAAAGATGGGGCTTATGATTTTATTTCTAAGCCTATTGATATTAACAGGTTGATTACCAGTACGCGAAATGCCTTGGATAGGAAGACGTTGCAATATCAAAAAAATATTTTGCTTACAGAAAATAAGCAGCTTAAAAAAAGAATTACCAAAAAATACAAAATGATAGGCGATTCTGAACCTTTGAAGCAGATTCAGAATATGATCGAAAAGGTAGCCCCTTCCGATGCCCGTGTGCTCATCACGGGACCCAATGGAGCGGGTAAAGAATTAGTAGCTCACGCTATTCACGATCTTTCAGAACGTTCAAAAGGTCCCATGATAGAAGTTAACTGTGCGGCGATCCCTTCAGAATTGATAGAGTCTGAGCTATTTGGACATGTGAAAGGTTCTTTTACTGGTGCTATCAAGGATAAACAAGGTAAGTTTGAGCTGGCTCATTCCGGCACCATATTTATGGATGAAATAGGAGATATGAGTCTGGTTGCCCAAGCTAAAGTCCTGCGCGCATTGCAAGAGGGTAAAATATCCCCTGTGGGAAGTGACAAAGAAATTAAAGTAAATGTACGCGTTATTGCCGCTACCAATAAAAATCTTTTGGAAGAAATAGAAAAAGGTAGATTTAGAGAAGACCTTTATCACCGACTTTCTGTTATTGAAATACGTGTTCCCAAGCTGGATGATCGTAAAAGTGATATACCCTTGTTGGTAGAGCATTTCGCGCAGCTTATTGCAGATGAACAAGGGAATGCTAAAAAGGTCTTTAGCGAAGAGGCGATAAAAGCCTTGCAAAACTTTAGTTGGACAGGAAACGTTCGGGAGTTAAGAAATGTGGTAGAGCGATTGATCATTCTGGGGCAAAACCCCGTTATTGCAGATGATGTTTCCAAATTTGTGCAAAAATAATTTATGAAATTTTTAGATCAAGAATATACGCGGGCTTCTTTGAAGCTCGCATTACCTGTAATGCTTACTCAGCTGGGACAGGTTTCTGTGAACTTGTTCGACAATATGATTGTGGGGCAATTATTAGGGGGAGAAGCGCTAGCTTCTGTTGCTTTAGGAAATTCTGTGTTTTTTTCCGCATTTGTTTTTGCGATGGGCTTTTCCTATGCCATACCACCATTGGTTTCGGAGGCTCACTCCCGAAATGACCACAATAGGATTAATAGTGTATTTCGCCACGGTTTTATTGTTAATATCAGTATAGGGTTATTAATGATGATTCTGATTTTACTTGGAATGCCTTTGCTTTATCACATGAATCAACCTGCCAAAATTATGCCGGCAACCATACAATTTCTGTCGGTCATGGCATTGAGTATGATTCCTTTTATGGTTTTTCAAACCTTTAGAGAAGTTTCTGAAGGCTTGTCTTTTACTATGGGCGTCACCAAAGCTACCATCGCTGCCAATATTGTAAATATTATATTAAATTATGTTTTTATCAGCGGGAAGATGGGGTTTCCTGCAATGGGAGTAAGGGGGTCTGCCTTGGCTACTTTAATCGCCAGAGTTTTTATGGTGGTATTCCTGTATGTTATTTTATACCGTGATGAAAGAACTTCCCAATATATAAAAGTGTTTCATCTAAAGATTAGTGGGTTTTCTAAAAAAATGTTTGCTAACTTATTAAGGTTGGGGCTTCCTACGGCCTTACAACTTTTCTTTGAGGTTAGCGCCTTTGCAGGAGCGGCTTTTATTTGCGGTTTGGTGAGTTCTGTCGATATAGCAGCACATCAAATAGCGCTAACGCTAGCTTCTTTTACCTTTAACCTAAGTGTAGGCTTTAGTGTAGCCTCTACGATTATGGTAGGTAGAAAGTTAGGAGAGAGAGATTTTATGGGATTAAGAGCTGTAGGCATCAATAATCTCAAAATAGCGTTTCTTTTTATGCTGCTTTGTGGCTTAGCTTTTATCATAGGCAGGAATATCTTGCCTTACTTTTTTGTTAAAGATAATGACATTCAAGTGGTGTATATAGCGGCAAAATTACTCATAATAGCATCACTTTTTCAGCTTTCAGATGGTATCCAGGTGACCTGTCTCGGTTGTCTAAGGGGGTTTCAGGATGTAAAAATACCCAGTATAATTACTTTTATTGCGTATTGGGTAATCACCATACCTTTAGGTTACTTTTTATGTGTTGTATTAAAAATGGGAAGCGTAGGAATGTGGATGGCTTTAGGGTTGGGATTAACGATATCGGCTTTATTTTTAGTCGTTAGATTTTGGAAGCTTTCGCGCAGGAAAATAAGTGTTAATTTATAAAACTTTACTTTTCTTAACATAAGATCTTAACTTTGGTTTGTAGGCTGTAATGTAAAAGAGGTATAGATGAGGTATGTTTTCCCTGATAGGAGGAGAAATAAACTGATTTTATTTAGTAAATAATCTATGGAAAAGCCTTCGATATTTCGTATTTTTGTAACATGAATTCATTAGTAGATAAATATAATATTCCAGGTCCACGCTATACCTCTTATCCAACTGTTCCTTATTGGGATATGGAGAGCTTTTCGGTAGAGCGGTGGAAGAAATCTGTAGTGTGTTCATTTAAAGAATCCAATGCAGAGGAGGGGATTAGCATTTATATTCATCTTCCTTTTTGTGAATCATTATGCACTTTTTGTGCCTGTCATAAAAGAATAACCAAACAGCACACTGTAGAGGAGCCTTATCTGAATACAGTGCTAAACGAGTGGAGACTTTATCTAAGTCTTTTCAATGAGCGACCCAAGTTAAAAGAACTTCATTTGGGTGGAGGTACACCTACCTTTTTCTCTCCAGAGAACTTGAAGCAACTATTAATCGGGATTTTTGATACCGTAGAAATAGCCCCAGCACCTGAATTCAGTTTTGAAGGACATCCTAATAATACGAGCTATGAACACCTGAAAACCCTTTATGACTTAGGTTTTCGAAGGGTGAGTTTTGGAGTGCAGGATTACAATGAAAAAGTTCAGAAAGCTATCAATAGGGTACAGCCTTTTGAGAATGTCAAAAATGTAACCAATTGGGCCCGAGAAATAGGCTACACTGGGATAAGTCACGATCTGGTGTTCGGCTTGCCTTTTCAAGATTGGAACGGAATGGAAAATACCATTCGCAAGACACTAGATTTAAAACCCGATCGTTTGGCTTTTTATTCCTATGCTCATGTTCCATGGATAAAGGGAGTAGGCCAGAGAGGTTTTGATGAGAACGATTTGCCTTCAGGCGATGAAAAGCGCAAACTCTATGAAAAGGGTAAAAATTTGCTTGAAGAATTAGGCTATTTTGAAATTGGTATGGACCATTTTGCTCTACCGCATGATGATCTTTACCAGTCCATGGAGAAGGGGAATCTGCACCGCAATTTTATGGGTTATACCCCTTCCAAAACTCAATTGATGATTGGTTTAGGAATGTCCGGAATATCCGATAGCTGGTATGCTTTTGCTCAAAATGAAAAAACAGTGGAAGGGTATGAAAAATTGGTGAACAATGGAGAATTTCCTGTGATCAAGGGGCATGTACTCAATCAGGAAGATTTGGTTATTCGCCGGCACATTCTCAATCTTATGTGCCGATTAGAGACATCTTGGGGAAGTGATACGAGCTTTCCGGAACTCGAAGACGCTATCGAAAAATTACAGGAGATGCAGCGAGATGGACTGGTTGAATTGTCTCATGACAAAATCAAAATTACCCCAGCCGGACGTGCCTTTACTCGGAATGTTACCATGACTTTTGATTTGCGGATGCTTCGTAAACAGCCTGAGACCAGAATATTCTCAATGACAGTGTAAATTGTTTTGAGGTAAGATAAGCAGGGCTTAGATGTTTTTAAAATACTTGTTAAACTAGAACATGGGCTTGTTTATATAGGGTTTGAGCGTTGTGATCTATTTGAGATACTCGTCGTTTATAAAAAATGATGAACAGTTTCAGGCTTAGAAAAAATACCAGCGTTCTTTTTCTGAGCAATCTCTGGACTATAAAATTTAGCATCTATAAAATAGTCATTTAAAATCAGTTTTCTAAAGTCCTAATCAAAAAGTATTTTTTTTAGTCCGCATACCCATAGGGGGCGTTTTTTGAAGTGAATTTTTAGGAGATGATGATGATTTCACTATTGCCCTTTTTTTATTTATTTAATGAGGCGCGATTAGTTGTTAAAATATAGTAAAAATCGTTATATTTGCGCCTTATAATCCATAAAAAACATTCGTTAAATCATAAAAAAATGCAAGGAAAAGGACTCATTACCACTATTGCTATTATCTTGGGATTGATATGCATTAATGAACTCCTGCCTACTTTCTATGTAAATAGAATCGAGAAAGAAGCATCTGCAATTTCTGGAGGCAATGAGATTAGGTATAAAAAAGAATTAGAAAAACTATCCAAAGACACTCTTAATCTGGGGTTTACAAAACTGGATTATCGTTCTGCCAAGGAAAAAGAAATGAAGCTAGGGCTCGACTTAAAAGGCGGAATTAATCTTTTATTGGAAATTAATCAGCGGGATCTAATTAATGATTTAACCAATTATTCTTCCAACCCTATTTTAATAGAGGCGTTAAATAGAGCGGATATTGCTCAAAAAACTTCTACCAAAACTTACATAGAGAATTTCTTTATACAGTTTGATGCTGTGAATAAGGAAAAGAAAACAGATATAAAACTTTCTAATACTGAAATTTTTGGGAATCAGAAATTAAGTGATCAGATTAAGTTTAATACTCCAGACAGTGAGGTCAAAAGGATTATTTCTAAGAAAATAGAGGCTTCAGCAAGCTCTGCTTTTGAAGTCATTCGTACCCGTATCGATAAATTAGGCGTAACCCAACCCAATGTACAGAAAGTGCCAGGGACTGGGCGTATTTTAGTTGAAATGCCAGGTATTAAAGATATAGACAGGGTGAAAAAGCTATTGCAGACTTCTGCAAGGCTCCAGTTTTGGGAGGTGCAAAGCATTGAGGAGATAGCCCCTTACTTCCAGAGACTGAGCTCTGTTGTCATGAGTAAGGGAGACTCTATAGGGATTAATAGAAATATGAATCTTATGAGTACCTTGAATTTGCAGCAAGTCATGTCTGGGGTAGCCAAGGTGAAACTATCTGATACGGCCACTGTAAATAAATTGTTAAACAGTGTACAGGCCATTAAAACTCGACCTGCTAATCTTAGATTCACAAAATTTATGTGGGGGGCAAAACCCGAATCTGAGGCACCCGATTATCTCACATTATACGCTATTCGAGGGACAGTGAATAACAAAGCGCCTTTAGATGGTGCTGTAAAAGAGGCTCGCATCAATTACGATCAATTTGGAAGGATTGAAATAGGGATGCAAATGGACTCTGAGGGTACCAAGATCTGGAAAAGTCTTACCGAGAAAAATATGGAAAGGCCTATCGCGGTAACTTTGGATGAAAACGTTTATACAGCACCAAGGGTAAATGCTGTAATCGCGAATGGCAGCTCTGTCATCACGGGTAATTTTAGCCAGCAAGAGGCGAATGATTTAGTAGATGTATTAAACTCTGGGAAACTCCCTGCTACGGCCAAAATCGTTCAGGCAGACGTAGTGGGACCTTCTTTGGGTGCAGAGTCTATTCATGCAGGGGTCATTTCCTTTATAATTGCCTTTGCGCTTATCATGGTTTACATTATTTTCTATTATGGCATGGCTGGTGTTTATGCTGTAATCGCTATGGTTATCAACTTGTTTTATGTATTTGGTATTATGGATTCCATCGATGCAACCCTTACTTTACCGGGGATTGCGGGGATTGTTCTTTCCATGGCTATGGCTGTAGATACCAATGTTATTATATACGAACGGACAAAAGAGGAATTATTTGCCGGGAAAAACATCCTAGAAGCCTATAAAGATGGATTTAAACACGCATTATCTGCGATTATTGACGGTCATGCCACTACTTTACTAACCGCTTTGGTATTGTATGTATTTGGTACAGGACCAATCAAAGGCTTTGCGGTAACCTTAATCATCGGTATTTTGATGACTTTCTTTACCTCAGTTGTTTTATCCAGGGTTATGATTTTCAGTAGATTAACTAAAGGTAAAACTATTTCGGTATGGACAAAATTCTCCAAAAATCTGTTCAGGAATATCTGGATTGACTTTATTGGCAAGAGAAAATGGTCTTATCTCTTCTCCGTTGTTTTAATGGTTATATGCCTGGGATCTATATTTGTAAAAGGTTTTAAATTTGGTGTAGACTTTAAAGGTGGGAGGAGCTATGTTCTTAGATTCGATAAACCAGTGGTAGCATCCGATGTCCAGAAAGATTTACTTTCCCTGTTTAAAACTCAAGATGGGAAAGAAGAATCTGTAGATGTAAAGACTTTTGGAAATTCCAATCAGATAAGAATCACCACCGATTATAAAATTGAAGATGTTAGCACCAGTGTAGACGTTGAAGTTGAGCGTAAACTCTATACAGGATTGAAAAAATACCTTCCAGAAAATGAAACTTTTGAAGTATTTAGAAACTCCGATGCAGAACATGCGGGAATTGTATCTTCTACAAAAGTAGGACCTACCGTTGCCGACGATATTAAAATTCATGGAAGCTTAGCGGTATTGGCAGCTCTATCTGGAATTTTTATCTATATTTTAGTGAGATTTAGAAGGTGGCAATTCTCGTTGGGAGCAGTAGCAGCATTGTTCCACGATGCGGTCGTAATCTTAGGGGTATTTTCCCTATTTTATACCATTGCACCTTTTAATATGGAAATCAATCAAGATTTCATTGCAGCGGTGCTGACCGTATTAGGTTATTCCATTAATGATACGGTTATTGTATTCGACCGTATTCGAGAATACTTACGCGAACGAAAATCCATCAGTCTGGCAGGATTATTTGATGACTCTATCAGCAGTACATTAGGAAGGACTTTCAATACATCCTTCACTACCATATTGGTAATACTTGCGATTTTTATTTTTGGAGGCGATAGCATGAAAGGCTTTATGTTCGCCTTATTAATAGGTATAGGCTTTGGAACTTATTCCTCCATTTTTATTGCATCTGCAATAGCTTATGACTGTATAAAAGGAAGAAGAAAAGATGCACCACCAGTGCATGAATTACACACCTAAATAAAAGCCCCCTAACAGGGGCTTTTATTTATTTAATCTTCTAAAGATCATGGAAAAAAGCACAACAAATAAGGCATTAGGATTTATATTTATTACCTTGCTTATTGATATTACGGGGTGGGGCATTATTATTCCAGTGATTCCCAAACTGATTGAAGAATTGATACAAGGCAATATTAGTGAAGCATCCAGGTATGGAGGCTGGCTTGGTTTCGCCTATGCATTTACCCAGTTTATATTCGCACCCTTTGTCGGAAATCTGAGCGATCAATACGGGAGAAGACCGGTTATTTTAATCTCGCTCCTAGGTTTTTCTATAGATTATGTACTGTTGGCACTTTCGCCTAGTATTCTATGGTTATTTATAGGGCGCGTGATCGCGGGCATGACAGGAGCGAGTATTACCACGGCCAGCGCTTATATTGCCGATGTCAGTACCGAAGAAAACAGAGCTAAAAATTTTGGAATCATCGGGGCTGCTTTTGGAGTAGGTTTTATTATAGGTCCTGTATTAGGGGGCATCTTGGGACATTATGGTTCCAGAGTGCCTTTTTATGCAGCGGCTGTTCTTTGTTTGGTAAATTTTATTTACGGTTATTTTATTTTACCCGAGTCGCTCTCCAAAAGCGACAGGAGATCTTTTGAATGGAAAAGAGCCAATCCCATCGGAGCTTTGATTATGCTGAAAAAATATCCTCAAGTTTCGGGATTAGTAGTAGTGATACTATTGGTGTATATCGGGACGCATGCTGTAAATAGTAATTGGTCTTTCTTTACCATGTATCAGTTTAACTGGCAGGAAAAAGAAATCGGTTTATCGCTAGGCCTCGTAGGCTTATTAACCGGTTTAGTTCAAGGTGTGCTCATCCGGTGGATTACACCCCGAATAGGAAATGAAAAAAGCATATATTACGGATTGGGTTTTCTTAGTATAGGAATGTTATTGTTTAGCTTTGCCTCTCAAGCTTGGATGATGCTGATATTTTTGATCCCTTATTGTTTGGGAGGAATCTGTGGACCTACCTTACAAGCTGTAATTTCGGGTAGAGTGCCCCCTCAGGAGCAGGGAGAACTGCAAGGAGCGCTCACCAGTTTAATCAGTGTAACCTCTATTATAGGACCTCCTTTAATGACCAATTTGTTTTTCTTTTTTACGCAGCCTTCAGCGCCTTTTCATTTCCCAGGTATTCCCTTTTTTATAGGATTCCTCATGTTGGGAGGCTCTACATTTATTGCTTATAGTCATTTCAGAAAAAACAAATAAAATAAAAAAATCTTTTGTAATTTTGACATATGGAACTTAGTATAGGAGAATTACTGGTGGTGGCATTGGTCATCGTGGTATTATTTGGACCCGATAAAATTCCCAGCATAGCGCGTGAATTAGGCCAGGGTGTGCGTAAAATGAAAGGTGCTATGGAGGAGATTAAAACCGAGATACTTAAGGAAGCGGATAATCCTATCTCAGATATTAAAAAAGAAATAGATCAAGTAAGGCAGAGCGTGGCCGATATACATCCTATGCAAGAGGTTAAGCAACCAATAGAGGAAGTTAAAAAATCCTTAAATACAGGTGTTAGCGATCCTTTATCTGTATCGGGTAAAGAAAGTCAGGCATCGTTGGAGGAGGATAAGAAAATAGATCCCTTGAGTGATGAGCATTTAGGTCCAGTGAGTCGTTAGCCATGGAGAAGATTATTCATTATGATAAAGAACTTTTATTGTATCTCAACGGTTTAGGTTCCTCAGATTTCGATTTTTTTTGGCTCCATCTTACGAATCCTTGGTTATGGATGCCTTTTTATGCATTTCTTTTTTGGTCGCTGTATCGGCGATATTCTATAAAGAATCTGCTATGGGTTCTTGTCTTTATAGCACTCGGGGTTACGATAAGCGATCAGTTAGCCAATGTTTTTAAATATGGTTTACAGCGTCTAAGACCTTGTCACGATCCAGAGCTTATTCATTTTATGAGGCTGGTGGAGTGTGGGGGAAGCTACGGCTTCTACTCTGCTCATGCGAGTACAACTTTCTTTTTGGCTACTTTTTTATCTTTTTTACTCAAACGCTATTATCGCTTTTTACCTTATATTTTATTTGTTTGGGCGGGTATAGTCTCTTACAGCCGCATATATTTGGGTGTTCATTTTCCAGGTGATGTTGCAGTGGGCATGGTAATGGGGCTTTTATTGGGAAGTTTAGGAGGCTTTTGGATAATAAAATTAGTAAAATTAAGTCTTCCAATAGATAATCGGATACGGATGTAAGTCCGCTGGGACCACTTTTTTATTTTATTAAGCCTGCTCAAATCACTTAAACCGAATTTATAAAGATACACTTAGGAGGCTGTTTTTCAATTTTTGTATTGTTATCGCTAAGGCTTGGGCAAGATGTATACTTTGTTTTTAAAGGAGAAATAAATTGTAAAGGCACTTGTTTTTACAAAAAATCTATGAAAACTAAACATACTGAATCTTACGCCATGCTCGCAACAAGAAGATACCGTAAAGTCCCTATGATAGAAATCCCCCAAATCAACATTAAACGCTACTTCAAATTTTCTAGCGATATTCTTAATATCCGCATTCCCATTATCAAATACGCCCTGTACATTAAGTGCATAGATCAATTCTGTTAGCGCTGTTTTGCTTGCTGTCCAATTTAAGGAAGAACCATTATGTGTTTTTTTCTGGATATTACTATTCAAGGGATTTTCCAAGTAAACTTGGATCAAATCGTTAGCAATAATTTTAGCCACCTTATAATCATGTGAAGTGGAAAAATAATGGTTAGCTTCGAAATAAAATGCATCAAGGCATAACTTGATATCGTTTTTACCTCTAATAAACAACATTTCATCCAGATAGGAATTGTTGGTGCGGTAATATTTATAAAAATCAAGATTGTTGTCGAAGAATTTCTTAAGTTTTTTTTATTCTTTAGTGAGACACTTTTTCACAAGCTTTGTTCCGTTAGGCTTCTTTGTCTCAATCTTATATATTTCGTTGTAGTAAATAAGCTGGGAAACAATAGCTGGCTTTTGATGTTTGAAAAATCGGATTTCCTCGTTTACATCCTTGAACCTACGTTTTAAAATAAATGCTTTTATATCAGAAAGGCATTCGATAATGAGGTGAATAACAGCTTCAATACGGAGTAAAGAATAATCATTTTCTACTTCCAATTCATTGATAGATATTTGCAATTTATGAATCGCTTCGTTGTAAAATTTTTCCATGCGTTAATTGAAATGTCGGAGTTATTGTTTCCAAGGAAATCCCAAAATATCTGGTTTTTCCTCTTCATCAATCCTCTTTTTAGTTATTAATTGAAAGATTGAATGGTGAATAGGGATGGTGAATGTCTTCCAAATAATTATAAAAAACAATCCATTAAAAACTATGGATAGCTTCCATTTTTTTATACATAAACAGTCATTCATCATACACTAAAATTTTCCAGAATTTTTATGATATCTGACTTTTCATGATCCATAATACAATAAATTGAAGAAAAATCACTTAGAATAGCACCTTGATAATAAAAATTTAGTTATGGATAAAGTTAAGGAGTGCAATCAAAAAGCATATAGTACTAAAAGTGCCAAAAACATCACTTATCAATGCTTTGCCTTTAAATTATCAAGAGTATTTTCTGGAGAATATAGAAAAGTCAAAAAATGCTATCAAAATTCACTGAATAAGTCTGGGTAGCACATATATTCTTGATAATGTTCAAAACAATATAAATGCGTCCCGAAAAGTGACATTCTTTTGCTTTTATGTGCTGTCAATTAACTCTTTATTATAGTTAATTTTACATATAATTCTAAGTTTTGATGAGCGGAAATTCATATTATACTGATCAAAAGATATGCTATGATGTTGATGAAAATCGAGCATCGCAAGGATCTAATTCGCATAATTGGGATTATGTGCCTTCAATCTTACGTGTTGAAAACGGGATGTTTATTCCGAAGATGAAAGGTATCGAAAATGCACCGCAGCAGATCAGGCAGCTTATCCAGATGTTCGAAGAAGAGCCATGGTCATTGATGCGCAAAAAATCCTTTTATGAACATGCCCTGTTTATGGAGGGCTATGAGGACGATGCGGAAATCGTTCCTTTTTCTGAATATTTTCCCGTTTACCGAAGTATGGACATAGCACAGCTCAGAAGCTACTTTACTTTTAGGAGACTGTTACGGCAAGGGGAATATCTGAATGTTCCATTGTCCTACATCTTCGTCTACATCTACGAGATATTAATGCAGATAGGTGTAGCAAACCCAGAAGTTGGGCTGGAAACACTTAAGAATCTGAAGATAGCCTATGGACCTAGTCAACCCAAACTAATCCGATATCTGGATCTTTGGATGCAAGATTATGTTGTTTATTATGGACTGACAAATCGTTTCGATGAATTTTTTGCTCAAGAAAAGCAGGAAGATGACCTTGCATTATTGCTATCAAGTTATAGAGAGGTTGACGAAAGCGCGTTATTCGAAACAGCATGCGCAATCTCCTCCTACAAGATCAAGAACGGAGCGTTATTTAAAAAACACCCAAATGATGTGGTCTCCGTAGTAGCACGAACCATTAAGGCCATTGTTCCTATTTATGAGCAAAGATTTAGGCAACCAATCGAGCATCTTTGTCTGGGACTAAGAAAGCGAAGCCCACATCCCATGTTTGCATCTGCTGTATTCTTTAGACCCGACAGCCCGAAAGAAAAGACCGTCAATATATCCCTGCGACGGAGTTATTATTGCAAGGGAGGATTATGGTCGATGGATACATTCCGAGAGAAAGTTTTCCCAAAAAAAGGAGATCTTATCAGTCTTATTTTACATGAGACCGACCGGAAGTTACGGATCAGTATGAATATAAAATCTTCAATGATCGGAAAAATGTCCGACCCTATAGTTGAAAATGCCATTCAGCAGGAGATAAATAGCTACTTTCAGGAAAAAGCTGAAGAAGCGCGTCCCAAGATAAAGGTTGATTTTTCTAAATTGGATAAAATAAGATCTGACGCAGCTGTCATAAGAGATGCGCTTCTGAGTGAAGAAGATGTGGAAAAAGATCTAGTTTATTCAGAAGAACAGCCCGCCGGCACTACGAAAATAACGGATGAACCATCGGCAACCATGGAAAATAAATCCATGTTTTCCAAGGATGAGCGGGAATTTCTACACTTGCTTTTAAATGCAGGTGACTGGAAGAACTACCTCCGTGGTATCCGTCTGCCTATCGGTGTTATAACCGATAGCATAAATGAGAAGACAATGGAGGATATTCAGGATATTCTCATCGTTTATGAAGGTGATGGTCCTACCATACTCAATGATTATAAAGACTATATTATCAGCAATATATAGAATAATTTGAAATGACAGATAACAATAAACAAGGAAACAATAATAAAGTTACTATACCGCGGAGGATTTCGCAATCCTTATTAAATTCTCTGAAGGGCGGTGTTGTGCCCCGTGTGGGTTTACCCTATATCACGGTAGGCAGAAGGAAGGAAATGGAAGCGCTGTTGCATGATGCCGAGATTGTCAGTGAGGGTGGTGCCTCTTTCCGTATGATCTTAGGTAAATATGGCAGTGGAAAATCTTTTCTTTTGCAAACCCTGCGAAATTATGCTATGGACCGGAACTTCGTGGTAGTGGATGCCGACCTATCCCCCGAACGACGCCTTTATGGCAATAATGGTCAGGGATTGGCCACGTATAGAGAGATGATCAAGAACATGAGCGTTAAGACAAGGCCTGAAAACGGAGCATTAACAATGCTTCTTGACAAATGGATCGATTCGGTGCAGACCGAAACGGCCGAGAGCTCCGGTATCAGCCCAGAAGATTCTGTTTTTTCCGAGAAAGTAGAGCAGAAAATTTTTGCTGTAATCCACTCGATGCAGGATCTGGTTCACGGTTTTGACTTTGCGAAATTGCTGACCATGTATTACCGTGCCTTTATACAGGGTAATGACGATCTTAAATCGAAAGTTCTTAAATGGTTCCGAGGAGAGTATACGACGAAAACCGAGGCCCGGCAGGAACTTGAGGTGAATGTGATTATCACCGATGATGACTGGTACGATTATTTAAAACTATTTGCTTTTTTCTTCCGTCAGGCAGGTTATAAGGGAATGATGGTATTTGTGGATGAATTGGTTAACCTCTATAAGATCCCGAACAGCATCGCCCGACAATATAATTATGAGAAAATCCTCTCGATCTATAATGATGCGCTACAGGGCAAGGCCCAATATGTTGGTATAATCATGAGTGGCACACCCCAATGTGTCGAAGACTCGCGTCGGGGGATATATAGCTATGAGGCATTGCGTTCGCGTTTGCAGGAGGGGAAATTTACCCAGCAGGGGCTTCAGGATATGCGTGCACCGGTACTCCGGCTTCAGCCCCTGACAAGTGAGGAGATGATGGTGCTCACAGAAAAAATAGCAGACATCCACGCCAGCCTTTACAATTACGAACGGAAACTAAAAGACACCGATCTATTGGATTTTATAAAGATTGAGTTTGGAAGAATCGGTGCAGAATCCAATATTACTCCGAGAGAAGTGATACGGGATTTTATTGAACTGCTCGATATCCTTTCCCAGAATCCTGAAAGTGACATTAAAACGCTTCTTAATTCGGAATCATTTGACTATGCCAAACCGGAAGCGCAAAATAAGGCTATTGATCCCCTGTTCGCAAAATTTACATTATAATACAATCGAGATTCGCGAATTACGAATTTACTTATGGACGCTTTTTCCCGATATTCACCATCAATAAGGCAATATATCTATCAGAACGGCTGGAATCAGCTGCGTGCAATTCAGGCAGCAGCAGGAGATGCGATATTCAATACCGATGAAAATGTTCTTCTGTCTGCCTCCACAGCTTCGGGAAAGACCGAAGCAGCTTTCTTTCCTATCATTACCTTTATGCAGGAAGATCCCCCCACATCTATAGGTTGTCTGTATATTGCACCATTAAAGGCACTTATCAACGATCAGTTCATCCGTTTAAACGATATCTGTGAGGAGAGCGGTATACCCGTCTGGCATTGGCACGGCGATGTTTCACAGTCGCGGAAAAAGAAAATGATGAAAGATCCGTCAGGGATATTGCAGATCACACCAGAGTCTCTTGAAGCAATGTTATTACACCGTCACTCACAGATCCCACACCTTTTTGGAGACCTGCGTTTTGTTGTCATTGACGAAATTCATTCTTTTCTAAGAGGTGACCGTGGCGGGCAAGCCCTGTGCCTGATCGAAAGATTGTCGCGCCTAGCCGGCGTCAATCCGAGGAGAATAGGTCTTTCTGCAACCATAGGAGATACCCAGATCGTGGGTGAGTATCTTTCGGCAGGAAGTGGTAGAGGAACGGTGATACCCCGTATTCAGAGCGGGGGGATGGAATGGCGTCTGTCCATGCAGCACTTCTTTACGAACGGGGCACAGGCAAATGAGAAATCTGCTAAGGAAAACAAAGGTATTGATGCTCCGGAATCTCCAACGGATATAGCTCCGAAAAATGCAGATCCGGGTATAGGTTATATTTTTGAGCACACCAGAGGTCATAAATGTTTTGTTTTTTCCAATTCACGTGAAGAGTGCGAGGTAGTTACAGCTACGCTTCGCCAGTATTGCGATGTTAAACACGAAAGAGACCGGTTTCTTATCCACCACGGTAATCTGTCGGTATCCTACCGTGAAAGTGCGGAAGATGTAATGAAACAAGACGATAGCCTTGTCACTGTCTGTACGACTTCTACATTGGAATTAGGGATAGACATCGGTCGCTTGGAGCGGGCCTTTCAGATAGATGCGCCGTTCACAGTTTCCTCTTTCCTGCAACGGATGGGAAGAACCGGCAGGCGAAATGCACCTTCTGAAATGTGGTTTGTGATACGTGAGGATCATGCCGAAGCCAGAGCCCTTCTTCCGGAGACGATCCCTTGGAAACTGCTTCAGGGCATCGCACTTATCCAGCTGTACCTAGAGGAGCGATGGGTTGAACCACCCCGGACCGGACGCCTGCCCTACAGCTTGCTGTATCACCAAACGATGAGCACACTTGCTTCGGGTGGTGAAATGACGCCTGCCGAGCTTGCCTCCCGCGTGCTGTCATTAAATTATTTCGGTAATATAACAGCTGACGATTTTCGGGTACTGTTGCACCATCTGATCAGTACGGACCATCTTCAACAAACCGAGAATGGGGGACTCATCTTAGGACTGGCGGGCGAACGTATCGTTAACAACTTTAAATTTTATGCCGTTTTTCAGGAGAATGAGGAATACAGTGTCCGATGGGATTCCGAAGAATTGGGTACCATCGTAAAGCCACCGCCGCTAAATGATAAGATAGCCATTGCAGGACGTGTATGGGTTGTAGAGGAAGTGGACCATAACAGCCACGTGGTGTATTGCCATCCAGTAAAAGGAATTGTGCCTGCCTACTTTGGTGACGAACCAGGGGATATTCATACCAAGATACTGGAGCGCATGCATCTCTTACTTCAACAAGATCAGATTTACCCATATCTGCTTAAAAATGCAGTAGCAAGGCTTACCCAAGCACGCGATATCGCTGCAAGATCCTTCCTTGATAAAAAACCGTTAATACCACTTGGTGGTAAGATGTATTGCTTGTTCCCATGGCTCGGTAGTTATGCATTTCTAGCGCTGGAGCGTTTTCTGCGCATAAAATGCGGACCCGTTTTGGGGCTTAAAGGATTTGACTCGAAACGTCCTTATTATATCCAGTTTACCATGAATGTCAGTGAGCGGGATTTTTACCGTGTTATGGAAGAAGAGATAAATAAAGATATAGACCCAATGACATTGCTCTATCCGAAGGAAGTGGCGGTATTTGATAAATATGATGACATCCTGCCAGAGGATCTTACCCGAAAAGGCTTTGCGATGGGTGTTCTGGACGTAAAAGAAATGAAGCAACGGGTAATAGGTTGGTTGGACAATACTTAAAGCACGATAAAATATAGTGAAAAGTGACACTTTTGTCGTTTTTAGTATTGTGTTTTAGTCTGTAAATAGCAATACTTTTAAAGAAATATACATCTCAATATATGAGTATACATTCAGATACTTTGGAGTTTTTAAAACTTTTGGCAACAATGAACGGGAATGGTTTTTTCAGCATAAAAGTTTATATGAGGCTGCGCATAAAAATTTCATCAGCTTTGTTAATGAAGTTATTAATGCCTTTGCAGAATCCTACCCTGAAATCGGTAATCTGAATGCTAAAAGCACTTTGTTCAGAATTTATCGTGACATACGCTTTTCACCCAACAAAGACGCTTTCAAAATAAACTTTGCAGCAACTCTTGTGAAAGAGAGAAAAAAAACAGTTGACCGCGCGGGTTATTACATCCATATACAACTGGGGAACTGTATGCTTGCCGGAGACATATATATTAAAGATAAGAAATCATTGGTTGCCATCAGAAAAAAAATAAGTACTGACCCAGATGAATTTTTGAAAACAATTGAAAATAAATATTTTATCGATAACCTGATTATGCATGGAGATACACTGAAGAGAGTTCCTCGAGGCTTTGATGAAAAAGATCCCATGGTCGCTTATCTCAAGTTGAAAGAATTTGTGATTTATCACGCACTCCCGGATGCCGAGGTTGTATCACCCTCGTTTGTGTCTAAATGTTGCAAAATTTTTAAAGCAGCCAAGCTTTTCAATGAATTTATCAATGAGGCAATTATTAACTATTATCATTCGGAACATAACAATTAATATTAAATAAAATGGAAAATTTAAGCAAAACTCTTACAAGTGACAATATAGAAAAAATCGCTAAGGCAGATGACTTTCATATCGCTCCTCTTCGCGCAGATGGTAAAATCTATGGAACTCCAATTTTTATTTGGTCTGTGTCAGTTGGTGGAAATCTATATTGCAGGGCATATAGTGGCGTTGATTCCAGCTGGTATAAGGCTGCCGTAACTTATAAGGAAGGTAAAATCAAAGCATTGGGGTTGGAAAAGATAGTACGTTTTGAAGCCGAGAAAGATGCTGAAATAAACTCATTGATTGAAGCTTACAGAATAAAATACAAATGGGATGAATATCTGGATGATATGGTGGGTAAAGTTCCGAAAAATGCTACAGTGAAAGTAATATCCGGGGAATAAAACGAAGTTAAACTACAGATCCGTTCAGCAAATGGCTGGGCATTCCGTACGCGAAAGCGGAACTTTTCAGAAAACCAATCTTACTTCCATTTAATCCCGACCTGCCTTACGACCAGAAAGGGCCAGCACCATTGCAGATCGGAGATACGGGCTGGCTGGAAGCCGACAATCGCTTGAGCGAGGACTGCCTGAACCTGAATGTCTGGGCACCTGAGCACGCCGGAAAAAAGCCGCTACCTGTTCTTGTATATATCTTTGGAGGAGACTGGGAAGTCGGGGCTAATACCCAAATCACCTCAAATGCTTCCGGCCTTGCCGCAACCGGTCGTGTCATTGGTGTATCATTGAACTATCGACTGGGTCCATTTGGTTGGCTTTCACTTTCCCAATACGGTGGTGTATTCGCTGACGCCACGAACCTTGGTCTACAGGATATTATTACTGCACTGAAATGGGTGCGCGAAAACATTGCCCGTTTCGGAGGGGACCCCGAGAACGTGACCGTGACAGGTCACAGCGCGGGCGCTTTTTCTACCCTTGCCTTGCTTGGCGCAAGATCAGCCGATGGTCTTTACCACCATCTCGCTGCGTTCTCAGGTATGGATTCCCGTCAGGTGCCTGCCTAGGGAGCATAAGACCGTGCCATAGCGGTGCTGAACGAACTAGGAATCAAGGACAACCCGGAGCAGTTGTTGAACATTGAGGCAATGGTGCTTGAGCAAGCGATGAGCAAGTCCCAACTTACAGACCCGGGTGCACGTCACGGAATCGACAACAATGTTATCGCCGTTGTAGATGACCACAACCAACTGGGAGGTATCATTTCACAACATCCACTAAGTGTGCTCAAATCAGGAAGTCACCGGAACATCGACATCCTGTTGAGCAGTACCACACATGAGACCGACTGCTGGGTTCTTCACAAAACCGAGGAATTCGATCCTGGCAGCATCGAAAGGCTCATCAGGGAATTCGCTACGACCAACCGAATTCCAGTCAGTCGTGCCCGCTCTATCATTGCTGCCTACGACGTAAATGGACGAACGCCTGTACAGACCCGTGGAGCATTGCTCACAGACTTCTCCTTTACACTGACACACGTCCGTGCCGCACTTGCTCATGCTGCTGCAGGAGGAAGAGCATATCTGCTTTGTGTTGGAGAGGTTGAGGGTGCACATGCGGTTCATGGTACTGAGATGTATGGTATCGTTGGGCAGAAATGCCCCGAACAAAGCGATGAGCAGGCCATACGTGACACCTTTGTCCGTGATGCTATACTTGACTTCGCTACTGGAAACTACGACCAACTTTGGGATCCTGTCTCTACAGAACCGACTTCAATATAGGCAATCCTCCTTATGATCCAACAACCCACGCCAGAGAAGTCTTTCAAATCTTCGAGGGTATCGAACGTCCTTAAAAACCGTTCGTTAATTAAGATTAAGATCACTTCAAATGAGGTGGTATTAACCTAAATATTCCTGTTGTACCATTTTAGGTTTAAAACCAATGGAACTGCTTAACTATTAATATGAGGTAACGTTAATAACGCAATTTTTTGAAATTAAAGAAAAGAAAAACTTACACCAATTTACATTGGTTTATTAAGGCCACTAGCCTTACTCCTCAATTGCTATTTCATAAATCTTCGACCAGTTTTTATCCGAAACCAGCATGTTGTCTCCTTTAAAAGCAATCCCATTCAGAACATGATCCCTGTCTTTTGTTGTTCTAACATTAGTAATTTCAGTAAAATCAAATTTCCCTACGACTTCTCCGCTTGATGGATTGATCTTAAGTACTACTGGTTGGAACCAAACGTTTGAATATAGGTATCCATCATCAAATTCCAGCTCATTTAGTTGGTCGTAAAGGTTTAGGTAACCTGCAACTGAAATGGTCCTGATAATTTTTGAAGGATTTTCAACGTCCAGAAAGAACAGATTGTTCGAACCGTCTGTGGCTATAAGATTTTTACCTTCAAATGTTAGTCCCCAGCCCTCACGTAGTTCAGTTGGTATAGTAAATTCAGAAATTTTCTGAAACGTAGCCTTATCATAGATGAACCCTTTTCTATTTCGATAAGTCAGTTGATAGATATTATTCCCAACGACTGAGCATCCTTCAGCAAATATTTCAGGGGATAAATTTACAGTTAAGATGGGATCCGTACTTCCTAGGTTATATTTTATTAATTTGGAAACATTGGTTAGTCCAACACTTTCATAAACCGTATCGCCTTCCAAATATAATCCTTCTAAAAAGTGATTCGGGTCGTAAGGATATTCCTTCACTATTTTATAAGGTATAATTTTTTCAGGATTTGTCGCAAAAACTTTGATTGTCGCATCTTGAGTTATTTCACTCCCACTTTTTAATTTTATTTTATACGTAATAAAGTTAGTCCGAGTTTAAATAATTGTGGATTTATAGTAAGTTCAGAAGATTCTACATCACCAAAACTGATAGAAATGCTTTCTGCATTCTCAGCGACTTCATTAGGAAGAATAATTTTATCACCAAAATGATAACCTTTGTTAATTACAGAGGTAGTATAAGTTGATAATGAATCTGAATTTTTTTTATCATTGTTAGATGAAACAAATAGAAAAGAAGCTAATATTATTATAAATTTTGAAACTTTCATTGATTTTAACGTGTAATGGTTTTGATTAATTTTTTAGGTGATTTACTTTGTATTTTTTTATTTATAATGTTGCCATCTTAAAAATCATAAAGATTGTATCAATAAGAATATTATTATGGTTCAAAGTTGATCCCGGCTTTTCGAGCCTGCCAGGCTTGAAGTTTTCGCTCTATGTTGTATTCTTTACCACCTTTTAAAAATAAGGCTCCTGTTTGCTTGAAAACAAAAGAAACATTGTTCTGAACGCAGGCGTCTCTGATCTCCGTTACCCAATCATAATTACAGGCACGGGCTTTATCTCCGGATTCTCCGCCAACAATCACTTTATCAATCCAATTCCCTTGTAAAAGTTCCGACAGGTTAATAGGTCCGAGAAGAGGTTCACAGATTATAGATTTGTGCTTAAATGGAAGTTCCTTAAAAGGAGGGAGCCGTAACTCTGCTTGTTTCTGATTTTCAACGGAACAAAGAATACTAACATTATTGTAGCCAGAACCCCAGTCATCGGGCAAACATTGTAAAACCCGATCTACCCTTTTGGTGGCCATCGAAAAAGTGAGGTCTTTACGCTGGTCAATCATTTTCCAGGCATCAGCACGCCAATCGTCCGCTTCTTCAATAAAGAAGTCAGATGTAAAACAGGTCCACACATGTTCACCAGGGGTAATTTTATATCTACCGTCTCTTTTTCTTTTTACAGGCAGGTCAAAATTTTTGGTTTTGTATACATTTTTACTGTCAATACCGTACAAGGAATCCCTGCGAAAGACATAACAGTTTTTACAGCCTTCACTTATTTTGATACACCCGTGCCATAAATTCCATATTATCGACATATTGAAGCGCTGATTTTATCTATTTTTCTTCGTCATGCCTGCCTTAACAAGTGTGTAAGATTTCTTTATGAGATCCTTCAGCATTTCCTCCGACACTTTGCCATTTAGAGCAACGCTGATCCAATATCTCTCACTCAGATTGAACGGTTTTTGGATACCCTCATGCTGCCTGAGTTCCTCGATAACTTCGGGATCACATTTTAACGTGCAACAATCGAATGTATCGATATCAAAAAAACAGAACATTTTCTTTCCTACGTAAAATACGAGTATAGATCTTGAGTTCTTGAAAAATCCTTGGAAGGGCATCCCTTCATGGGTATCAGGAAATGAAAGACAGAATGCTCTAAACTCTTCTATATTCATGTTTTTGACCAGATTAAGATTTCTCTTGTAATGATTGCTGGACTTTAAGCGGTAAACTTTTCACTATCAGTTCGTAGGATTTTTTGACAAGTTCCGCTATTAGAGTATCAGGCACATCGCTGTTAAAATAGGCACTGATCCAGTGCTTCTTGTTCATATGGTATCCGGGCTTGATGCCCTGGTATTTTTTCTGAAATTCTTTTGATTCTTCGGGATCACATTTTAGATCGCAGAAATCAAATTTGTCGATGTTCACAAAGCAGAACCATTTGTCTGCTACATAGAATACGAGCAGATCCTTATCATACTGAGAGGTTGCTTTTTCAAAGGGAAGCTTTTCCATGGCACCGTCAAATGAAAGACAGTATTTTCTGAAGGTTTCTATATCCATAATTACGTATTTTTAGAAGTTTTATTTCCAATGCGGAACTCTTTTGGTTTTAGGCCTGCGGACCTTTTGAAAAAACGTGTAAAATAGCTGGGCGATTCGAATTTAAGCTGATTGCTGATCTCAGCAATTGACATGTCGGTAAAACTGAGCAAGTTTTTTGCTTCCTGAACAATCTTATGAGCAATATATTTTTTGGAAGTTGTACCTAACAATTCCCGTACTATCTTATTGAGATAATTGGCTGATATAAATAGCTTGTCGGCATAGAACTGAACATCGTGTATTTCAAGATAATGTTCTTCGACCAGATTTATAAATCCCTGAAGGTGCCTATTGTTATGGTATTCGGATAAAGCATCTATAGCCTGTCCTTTCTCTATATTGTTCAACTTGGCCAGCACCAGATATACCAATGCCCTGATGACATGTTCGCTTATGTCTTTTACCTGTAATTCATTTCTGATTTTTGTGAACAACTCTAAAATTTCGGTAAATAGTTCTTCACTGGGTCTGAGCAGTGGGGATAAGCGGTCAGCTTTTAAAAAGTTGAGCTCTTTCAGATAAAGCTTATTGATAAAAAAGGATTGAAAAAAATCTTCTTCGAAGACTAGTGCAAAACCTTCCAAAGCTGTATTTCTTTCCCATGTCCAAACATCCCCAGGAGTTGAACAAATCACGTCCCCGCCTTGTACAAGTAATTTGTTCTGATTGATGGTTATGTATTCGGATCCTTCTGTAATAAATGTGAGATCAAAATAAGTCAGCCTATGTGTTGGTGTTTTCTGAATATATTTTCTGAACTCTGAAATCGCGACAACATCCGCCAGTAAAGGCGCTCCATATTTTTTTCTGAAGAAATTGTACTTGTGAATGCTTTTCATAATATGTTGCGATAAACCTTTACAAAGGTAAAGCTAGTTGACAAACTACACTAGATCCATAAAGCAAACAATTTTAAAAACTTCAAAGGTAAGTTTATGGAATTAAAGCATTTTGTCGCCTAGCAAGAAACTATACGATGTCTTTTAACTTACTAAAATCCTTGTCCATCGGACGGATGATTGACCACGTTGAGTGAATAGCATACCAATTTCCATCTTCTTCTTTCTGAAAAACTTCGATGCAGTTGTATTCCATATCTAACAGGTTTGATTTAGCAAAAAGCTGATAGGTCAAAACTGCCATATCTACTCCTATTTGTACACGAGGACTGCGAACTTCATAACTATTGGCTGACAGTTTGCCCTCAACTCTCTGGAAAAGATCGGACATTGATTCAAAATCTTCCAAACGCTTTGTTTCCACGGCATCAAAATAGGTAAAACTTTTCTTGGACCAAATTTGGCCATATCCTGATGTATCACCTTTGAACCACTTTTCTAAAGCAGCTTCTTCCAGGCCAATAATATGAGCCGCAATTTGTTTTTCTTCTTCATTTTTGTACTGCCACACAGCATTTATTTCTGTGGTTCCCATTATTAATATATTTTTTTATAATACAAAGTTACTTCATAATAAATGGGTAGACGAGAATTTATAAAACCAAAAATGTCACTTTTCGTGACTTACTGAAAAATCAACAATCCTGGTGAAGTTATGTTCAAAAACATATTTATTGATGAAGAACTAAATAGGATGATTTATCTTTTATATAGCATTCACTCTCTTAGCATTCATTACTATATTAAAAAAAGATTAGTAAAAAGAAAAAATAAGTAAAATGGTTAAAACCTTTGCTATACAAGACTTTATAAAAGTTGTAGTCTAAGTTCGGAAGTCGGTGTCTGATAGGTTTTGGGCTTAAAATGAAAAGGTTAGGTTACTAATTCGTTACCGATTTATAAAAGTAACGGTATAGATTAACCGATTGTATTTCAGTGTTTTGCATTCCTTTCTACATTTCCTTGTAATTCAATGTAATTTAATTTTAAACGTTAAACATTTGAGTTATGGAGCAGACAAAAAAATCGACGTTCAAACTTCTTTTCTATCTGAAAAATAACGAACTAAAAAAGAACGGTAATGCGCCAATTATGGCATGTATTACCATTGATGGAATCCCTAAAAACTTTCGGAACAAAGTTATAAATAAACTCGAATAACTGGGATTTGAAATTTGGAAGGGTTGGGGCTAAGAGTGCTCAGGCCTGGAGCATTCGTGGGCGTATCGACAAGATTTATGAAGATATGCTAAAGCACGATGGATTTGTTACCGCCCAAAAAGTAAAACTATTCTTTTTAGGTGTTGGTGTAATGGATGATACAATATTAAAAGTCTTCAATGACCAAAATGAGCATTTTAAAATACTGGTTGAAAAGGAAGAACGATCCCAAAGGACTTATTACAAATATAGCAAAGTTTACAATCATCTTTCCACCTTTATAAAAGAACGCTATCATTCGTATGATATTACTTTCCGAGAATTGACTGGAGACTTTATCCGAGAGTTTGATTTTTATCTTCGTTACCATTTGCAGTGTTCACATAATACTGTTTGGGTTTACATGATGCCTGTACTAAGTCTTGTTAAATTGGCTATGAAAAAAGGCTTGATACGTGATAATCCATTTCAGGATTATGAAATCAGTATGGAAGAAACTGATCGAGGTTATATTCTGAAAGAGGATGTAGAAAAGCTGATGATGTGTGTACCTCCACACCCACGGTATGGGCTTGTTAAAGACCTTTTTATTTTCAGTTGCTTTACCGGACTTGCTTATGTAGATATTAAGAAACTGACGAAAAGTAATATTCAATTCTTCTTTTGACGGTCATCAATGGATTATAAGCAGGAGAAAGAAATCAGATATTGTTTCCAATATTAGAATAATGGAAATTCCAAAACGCATTATTGAGAAATATCAGGGAACTAAAAGGAATGAATTTATTTTTCCGGTTTCGGTCAATGTTACCTCCAATACACATGTAGGGAAATTGATTGAAAAAGCCGAAATTATTACGAAACAAAAAGTTACTTTCCATACGGCAAGGCATACTTTCGGAACTATGTTTTTAACCGAGGGCGTACCGCTTGAAAGCCTTAGCAAAATGATGGAGCATAAAAATATCTCCACTACACAGATTTATGCTAAAATCACAAGTCAAAAAATCAGCAAAGATATGGACTTGGTAGCCCCAAAATTTCAGGAAATAGAAAATGAATTCGTCAATACTTAATCTGACATTTATAATCAAATTAAATAACTTTAAAACAGATTAAGTATTATGACAACACAACAAAAAATCATCAAAAACAAGTTAGGCGTACTTGAATTAGCACAACATTTAGGAAATGTATCCAAAGCCTGTAAAGTA
>NZ_JAAABJ010000526.1 GCF_009904105.1 Elizabethkingia argenteiflava
ATGGCATTTGTGAACGTTTTCACAGGACGATACAGGACGAGTTTTATGCCATAGCTTTTAGAAAGAAAATTTACAGAAGTATTGAAGAACTGCAATTAGACTTAAACAGTTGGTTGTCCTATTACAAAAATGAAAGAACGCATACTGGAAAACATTGTTATGGTAAAACACCGATGCAGACGTTTTTGGATAGTAAAACTATTGCAAAAGAGAAATTATTGGAAATTCTTGCAGTGGAACAAAAAATCCTTACTTTTGGAAGTAACAACAATATAGAATAACTGACAATTATTTTAACACTTAACTGTCAGATTAAGTCGGGGCTATTACAATTTATTGTTTTACAAAAATTTATTTTTCAATAATAACACTTCAGTCTCAAGTTTCAGCTTCATATTAAGAAAAGGAGTAAATATATTGATTAAAGGATGATATATAGAATTGTAATTTAATCCTTTG
>NZ_JAAABJ010000527.1 GCF_009904105.1 Elizabethkingia argenteiflava
AGCCAAGAATTATTATTATTTTGATGAAGAATTATATAAACGAAGGTTCAATATAGAGAAAGCAAATGCTTGGATGGATAGTTTCAAAGCATTATTAATACGATTTGAAACTTCTGTAATAACATGGTATTCTTTGCATTATATTGCTTTTGTTATTTTATTCCTCAGAAAACTAATAGTTTAAACAAGTTCAATACTATTTTTGATGTTATTAATCGTTTTTTATTTTGTCTATTAAGGATTTGTATAATATTGATAGGCTTATATATTTTACCCCTTATTCTAATTCCAACTCAAGTTACTCCTGATTTTGAATAGCAAATATATAATATTTCACCTATTAGACCAATTTTTTTATTTTTTTCTAAAAAACACTTTCAAATAGAGATAACCCCATAAAAAAGCCCTGCATATACCTGATTTTTTTTATAATTTATAATCGCTTAATCGACGACTTCTCCATATAAGTCGAAATCATCCGCAACCGTAATTTTAACATTTACAAAGTCTCCCACTCCAATATAGGTGTTTTCAGCAGAAACCAACACGGTATTGTCCACATCCGGAGAGTCAAACTCAGTTCTCCCGACAAAATAAGCACCTTCTTTTCTATCGAATAGACATCTATAAACCTTGCCTATTTTCTGCTGATTAATCTCGAAAGATATTTGTTGCTGAATCTCCATAATCTCTTCTACACGACGTTCTTTAACTTCTGTCGGAATATCATCTTCGTAGATAAAGGCTCCGGTATTTTCTTCATGAGAGTAAGTAAAACATCCCAATCTATCGAAACGCTGCTCTTTGACCCAAGCTTTTAATTCCTGAAAGTAAGCCTCTGTCTCTCCAGGAAAACCAACAATTAGCGTAGTCCTAATGGCCATCCCCGGAACTTTGTCCCGAAATTTAGCCAACAAGTCGTTGGTTTTTTCGTGAGTCGTCCCCCTCTTCATGCGCTTGAGTATATCGTTATTGATGTGCTGAAGAGGAATATCTATATAATTACAAATTTTAGGTTCTTGCTTAATAATATCCAATACATCCTCCGGAAAACCTGTGGGGAAAGCATAATGCAGTCTGATCCATTCAATACCTTCAACTTTTACCAGCTCTTTCAATAAATCCCCTAATGCACGTTTTCTGTACAGATCTAAGCCGTAGAATGTTAAATCTTGAGCGATTAGAATCAATTCCTTGACTCCATTCTTAGCCAGATTCCGAGCCTCCTTTACTAGATTTTCTATAGAAGTAGAAGTGTGTTTCCCCCGCATAAGAGGTATAGCGCAAAAGGTGCAAGGTCTGTCGCAGCCTTCAGATATTTTAAGATAGGCATAATGCTTAGGAGTGGTCGTCAAACGCTCCCCTACCAGTTCATGGCGGTAATCGGCGCCCAAATGTTTTAGTAAAACGGGCAAATCACGGGTTCCAAAATACTGATCTACATCTGGAATTTCACTTACCAAATCGGGTTTATATCTTTCCGAAAGGCAACCTGTCACAAAAACTTTTTCTACCAACCCCTGCTTTTTCATATCGACATACTCCAAGATGGTATTAATGCTCTCTTCTTTAGCATTATCAATAAAACCACAGGTATTGATCACCACAATATCCCCTTTATCTTCATAAACCACATCTTTACCATTGGCTTTAAGTTGTCCCATTAAAACCTCAGAGTCATATACATTCTTAGAACATCCCAGTGTTATAATATTAATTTTCTTTTTATTAGAAGATTTTGTGCGCATGAGTCAATTTTGAGTAGGCAAATTTATAACAAAAAAATAAAGTACGAAGCATGAAAATCCACGCCTCGTACTCTATGATTTCTGTACTATGCTTTAAGTTTACTAATAAAACTTAATTACTCTACGATATTATACATACCCGTGGCATCCTCATGACCACCGGTAACTTTACCCCATGCTGTTTTGTCTTTATCCTCAGATACCTTTGCAGGTTCATGGAATAAAGTAAGAATAAGACTTGCTCCTCCTTCTTCTGTTTTTGTCTTATTCACTTTCCAAGTTGTCTTTAAACCGACTTTAGCCCCATCTTTTCGGGTAGAGTTAGCCTCATCTGTACGACTTAATACAAGGTCGGTTTTAGGGAAATTATACACCAAAAAGTGCTCATCTTTAGCTGCTACAATCTGGCTGGTAACATCTTTTCCTTCATGAAAAAAATGAGTGGTTACATCATAAGTATGCCCATTCTTTAATTTAATATTGGGAAAAGTTTTTGAATTAACTTTAGTATTGTATTCGGCCGTAGTACGATCGGCGGTATCGGTAAGTTTTAATACAATATTTGTTATCTGCTCTTCATCATGATCATCTTCATCTGCGGAACTCCTATTACAAGCAATAAAAGACAAAGATAAGACTGCCATTAAAACACTAATATTGAATATTCTAAAAATATTTTTCATTATTTAATTAATTTAAAAGTTATACTTAAGTTGTAAAATAAAATTGCGCCCGGTCTCATCACTGAAAAAACGCAACCTGTTTAAATAATCTCTATAGTTGGTATTAAAAAGATTGTTAACAATAAGTCCAGCGGAAAAGTTTTTATAAAGATCTATTCCGGCTTGGATTCCAAATAAACTGTAGGCTTTAGGTGGTGTGGAAAGATCCACTTCCGCTTGATAGACATCTCCTTGAGCATTGTACAAGGTAACATATACCGGATTGTAAGGATATCGATTCTGGCGAAAAACCTGTCTACTATTTACACTGATATAAAAATTATGCCATTGTGATCGGCTAAACTCTATTTCATTGTAAAGATTGAAAGGCGGCATTAATATTAAAGGAGTATCATGTGTTATATCCTGACCATATAAATAAGCACCACGGCCTTTATAAGTCCAGTTATGACTTAGTTTCCATTGAATATCTACATCTACTCCAAACATCTTGGCATCAATCTGCTTATAAGTCCATTCAGGAAATATAGACCCCTGATAACCACTTACGCCTGTAGGGACTTGATTAATATAATTTCGGGTGTAAAAGAAATAGGGGTTTATAGAAATTTGCAAACCTTGTAAAAGTGCTAAATTGCTTTCCAATAAGAAATTTAGCTGACTGCCTGTTTCGTTTTTTAATCCCAAATCTCCTCTCTCAAACATAGCTGCCGAATGATGAATACCGTCTGAAAGCAATTCTGCTATATTAGGAGCCCTATCAACCCGCGCGTAATTAAACTTCATTCTCCATGAGGAGGAAGGCTTATATTCCAGTCCCGCATTAAAGGATAAATTGTGATAGTTTAATAGTGGACGTGTCAAAGTGCGCTCATTCTCCTCCCTTATCCTAAACTGAGGATATAAATGAGCGTACCGCTTCTCCCACTGAGTGGTGTTGTACCACTTATAAGCATCATATCGGTTAAAATCGTAGCGTCCAGCAGCTTCCACATTCCAATGGGGGTTAAACTTATACTTAAATACAGAATAAGCTCCTACTGTGTACTTATTGTAATTGGGGATTAAGCGCTGTGATTTTGTGGCCATAGGATCAGAGTAATTATTCTGATAAATTACGTCCACTCCAGACTCTAAACTCCACTTATGACGTTCTAATAGATGATTTACATTTATCTGATGCGTCATCAATTCCATATCCAAAGCCGGAAGCGCTTTAAAGTCTGCCCGACGCACATCATACTCTTGTCTATGGTTATACTGAAAACTATAAGTCAAGAAAATCTTACCTAAATTTTTAAAATCATCATAGGCATTTAGCTTTAGCAAATGATGCTCTACCACCTGCTGTGGACTGTCAATATCATAGCTGAATTTTCTTTCAAAAATAGGTCTAGAGGAATTAATGGCTTCATAAAGACCTCTTACACTACCAATATGTGTAGCTCTAAGGATTCCCATCTTACGATGGGTGAGATAATAATCCAAAGAAAATCCTCTGTGCACACTTTTCTTCTGCACCCCGAAATTAAAAGAACTCGACTCCATTCCAGTATTCATCAAACCGTAATCAGGCGTAGCGAGATCTCCCAATTTATGATAAGAACCGTTCGTATTCAACGCCCAACCATCTTTCCACAATTTCACAATACTCACATTTAAACCTCCCCCCTTACCGTTAGACTGGCCGCTCATTATAACATTTCCCTCCAGGCTATCTTTTTTAGGATAAACAGCAGGCTCTAAGAGTACAATACCTCCAATTGCCTCATTTCCAAACTTCAATGCAGAGGCTCCTTTCACTACATCAATATGCTGGTAATTACCTATATCCACATTTGGAGCATGCTCTATGCCCCACTCCTGTTCAGCCATCTTGACTCCATTGTTAAGGATAGCGACACGACTGCCATACATTCCATGAATAATCGGTTTTATGATATTATTTCCGGTTTTCAAACCTTCTACACCCGAAACATGAGTGAGAAGAGCGCCTAAATTATCGGATATGTTTCTAGAAATTATTTTTTTATCCAATGAAGTTACGATCATAGCTCCGGGTGTACGGTGCTTCACATTCAACACCACCCTCTCTATATCCTCTGTACGATGCTCTAGATTAATCTCTACTTTAAGATTCTGATCTACATTCAAATACTCTTTAAATGAATTAAATCTAGGATGGGTAACCTCTATAGTATAGTTTCCCTCTTTTAATTGTAGAGAAAAATTTCCCTGAGCATTGGATATAAATTTATCCCCGTTTATGCTGATGTGAACCTTACTTATAGGCTGCCGATTATCAGAATCTCTTATTGTTCCCTGAAGATTAAAACTCCTTTGGGCATAAGACATCACGACACTGCAAACCAGAAAGAATGCCATTATAGACTTTGACATATATTAATAAATAAAATGTTAAAAATAGCTGCGAAAACACTGCTAACTTTGTAGTTTAACTATTAAATAAGCCTAGGCGGACCTCTCAAAGAGAAAGAAGACCTTAGCTCTAAAAAAAATGTTTGCTGATAGGTATAAATAGGCTCTGCAAAAATTGGGGCTTTGAAAATAATTAAGGGAAAATCAAAGCCTTCATAAAGCTGAGGACTAGCCAACAGATGGCAGGAAAGACAATCCTTAGCGTTTGGTAAAAGGGATTTTTCCACTTTTAAAGTCGCCGAAGAATAAGAACTATCCTTATGGGTATGCAAAAATCCCGCAAAGAAAACCGTAAAGGTATAGATCCCTACGATAAACGCGGCCAGAAATTTCTTAGTATGTTGCCTGGAAATCAATTGCATTACCTAGCAAATATAAAAATTTTTACCATATCTTTTATATTAAAATATTATAATATTACCCGTGGTGGATTTAAGCAATACGAGTTTTTAAGTTGTTAATATTTCTATTGTTTAGTTTATTAATGCATTGTATAACAATCAGTGCCATTATCTTAGATAATATTCTGTTCTTAAAGCCATCAAA
>NZ_JAAABJ010000528.1 GCF_009904105.1 Elizabethkingia argenteiflava
ATCCCGCATTGCTCGGGTACTCACTCCCATAGCGTACATCGATAAGATAGTACCTTCCAGCTCATCGGTAATGATTAGCTGGCGTTTGGGCATAATCTTAGGTTCAAAAGTACCCAGGCGGTCACGACCAGTTTCTAACTCAAATGAGCCAGCACTTAGACTACGCACGGGCTTCTTCGTTTTACCGTTCTTACGGTTAATTTGCTCGTTAAGTTTATCCTGAGCAAGGTGGTAGTCAAGCTCACCGGACATCATAGATTCCAGAAAGTGCTTCACCATTGGAGACAGAACCCCATCGGTGCCAGTCTTTTTTTTTCCAGAATAAAGGCCGGCAATAGCCTCATTCTTAAAAGACTCAAAGTCAAATTCTTCTTGTGCCATAAGGTATTATATTTAAAGATAATGTTTATGACACAGTTCGAGATACACCTTCCAAAGTTGTTCCGGAAATACACCTAAACAAGTGTAATTCAAAATTAATTAACCTGTATTTCGCAGTACTATCCAGTATCACCAGTTCCCGAACGGATCATTTAGGAATCTAATTTGCTTATCTGTAGCAATATGTTTACAAATGTTTGCTCATTCTTTTAAAATAAATTTTGTAGTTTTGAACGAGATTACTCATCTACTTAACTAACTACTAATCAATTTAATAGATATTTTCAACCAAATGAAAAATCTTTTTTATTTTTTAATTCTAAATACCAACAGCTTAGGTTACAAAATGTACCGAGAAACCTTACTCCAAAAAAACTCCTGAAATCATGAAAAAAATTCTGCTTAGCCTACTTTTCAACAACCTCTTGTTCCTTAATGCACAATCTTTTGACTTAATCCCATTAGGAGTCTATGGAGGTATTCAAGAAAATAATTTAAGCGCTTACCTTATTGGAGAGAAAGGCGAAAATAAATTTCTGTGTCTGGATGCAGGAACCTTAAAGGCTGGTATTGATAAGGCAATTGAAAAGGGCACTTTTTCGACAGATGCTGAGACGGTGTTAAAAGATTATATAAAGGGTTATTTTATATCTCATGGCCACTTAGATCATCTGGCCGGAATGGTGATAAACTCTCCGGAAGACAGTAAGAAGAATATTTATTCCACCCCAGAAACTGCTGAGGTATTGAAACAACGATATTTTACACAGGATGCCTGGATTAATTTTGCCAATGAAGGAACGCCTCCTATTTTAGGGAAATATACCTATAAGAAACATGGAAATACAACTTCTTTTCCCATTGAAGCTACTGCTATGAGTGCGAGAATTTTTCCATTGAGCCACGGAAACCCTTATAAAAGTTCAGCAATTCTGGTTACCAATACTCAAAAAGAAAGTGTACTTTATTTAGGTGATACTGGTGCGGATAGAAATGAGAAGAGTTCTGCTTTAAAAAATCTATGGCGCCAAGTGGCTCCTCTTGTGAAAAATAAAAGCCTAAAGGCCATACTTATTGAAGTTTCTTTTGAAAATGAGCGTCCTGAGAATGCGCTTTTCGGGCACCTCACTCCACAGCTTCTGAATGAAGAGTTCTCTATATTGGCTCAATTATCTGACGCTAGAGACTTAAGAAACTTGAAAATAATCATCACACACCTAAAGCCTGGCGACAACAGAATTGAAATTATTAAAAAGCAACTCATGGAAAATAACCCTATGAAAGTTCAAATTATCTTTCCGGAACAAGGCCAAAAAATCCAGCTTTAGCTCTTATTTTTGTTAACCAGCATGGTTTTATAAAAAATAAAAGAACCTACGAGCCCCATAAAAGACAAACCACTTCCTACAAGGAGAGGAGTACTATACGCTAAACCTAAAGTAATGGGAATCCCGCCCAAATAAGCCCCTAAAGTATTACCCATATTAAAACAGGCTTGACCTGCCGCTGCTGCAATCGTTTCGGCCCCTTCTGCTGAACGGATCAGCATCATTTGTATGGGCGATCCTATCGTAAAAGATATTACGCCAGTGATAAAAGCCATAGGATAAGCAGTCCACTGAATGGGAGAAGTAAAATAGACCAATATCAGGCATATGGACATGGAAAAAAAACAAATCATGGAGGCTTTTGTAGGTGAGATAGAATCAGCAAGTTTACCCCCCAATAGGTTCCCAAAAAACATTCCTAATCCTACTAAAAACATAATAATAGGTACTCTGGACTCTATGATTCCAGAAACCTTTGTTACCAAAGGAGAGATATAGCTAATCCATGCAAACAATCCTCCTGTACCTATAGAGATTAAAACCACCAGCAACCAAGCTTCTGATTTTTTAAAATAAGACAACTGCTGCACTACCTTATTGGAGGGATCCGAAGAGATGTCGGGCAACCAAAAGTAGAGTGTAAATGAGGTTAACAATCCAAAAAAAGAAATAATTGCGTAGGTTATTTTCCAAGAGTAGTGATGTCCTAAATATGTACCCAAAGGGACTCCCAATAAATTGGCAACCGTCATACCTGTAAACATAATCGAAATATATTGAGCTTTCTTTCCTGTAGGAGCCATTTTAGCAGCCACTACAGAGCCTACTCCAAAAAATGCACCATGGGGCAATCCCGACATAAAACGGGCCAACTGCATACTCCAATAATTATGTGCAAGGGCAAAAATACCATTGAATACAAAAAACACTAACATCAAAGAGATAAGGATTTTCTTGGGAGCCAATTTACCCGTGCATAATACCAAAATAGGAGCACCTACGAATACCCCAAGTGCATATAAAGCGATAAGGTGGGCGGCTACAGGTATCTTCAATCCCATATCGGCAGCAATATCTGGCAGAATTCCCATCATTGTGAATTCGGTCATTCCAATAGATAATCCGCCAAAAGCGAGGGCTAATAGTCCCTTTTTCATCTGATTTAAAGTTTTATATTCTTTTTTAAAGATGCGAAGATACAATCTTTAATCATAAAAAATATATTATCCTAACTTTTTTCTTAATGATAAGAGATGTTAGAGCCTGTTTAAATTTTGTTCAATAAATGTTTTATAGTGGCCACTTTAACCATTTCTTCTGCATTTTCGATTAGCAGTTCATAAATTCGGCATAGTCTTCGATGGTTATCAAACCAAGCAAATGTTCTTTCAATAATCCATCTTTTATGGATAGGCTGAAAATTCTTTTTTTGCTTATCAGGCCTTAA
>NZ_JAAABJ010000529.1 GCF_009904105.1 Elizabethkingia argenteiflava
ATTTTACACACATTTTAACATTTTTGGGCAACAGCGACAACGACATTTTTTAAAAACAAATTTTTGGAAACAGAAGTTTATTTTTTTAAATTGAAAAGAAAAATAATTATTTTTGAGAATAAGAAAAGGTGTTCTTTATCAAAAGGTTGCGTTCGCGCGATCAATTTTTTGAGTATATGTGGTTGTATGATGATACACTGGCGAACAACAATCCTATAATTGAAAGTGAACATTATATAGATGGTTATCACAATGTAGGTTTTTACAACTCTGGCAACCTAAACCCGAATAGATACAACTACCAGAATCATGTAG
>NZ_JAAABJ010000530.1 GCF_009904105.1 Elizabethkingia argenteiflava
AATTAATGCTCCTCAAAAGCTGTTTTTTTCCTTGAGAATTCTCTCTCCAAATTTAACATAAAGTTGTGATAATGCGATACCCCAGTTATGGATAGGCATTGTCCATTTTTTACTGATATTCTGTATTACCAGATACATTAGCTTCATCAGTGGCTGTTCTGAAGGAAAAGCACCTTTATTTTTGGTGATTTTGCGTATCTGGCGATGTACCCCTTCAATTGGATTGGTAGTATATATGCTTTTTCGTACTACCTCATC
>NZ_JAAABJ010000531.1 GCF_009904105.1 Elizabethkingia argenteiflava
ACCCGTGGTTCATTTAGGATAAAAAAAAGGGAGCTGCTCATTATTAGATTAATAGTCTAACAAACGATTAAATATGAACAGCTTTACCGCAAATTATGAAAAAATATTAGAGATACTGATAACAATTGAAAGTAAAATGAATTTTTTAAATCAAATCCGCAATCCCAAATTGTCAGATCTTGAGTTAATCTCCATAGACTTAACTTCAGAATTTATGAGTATTGAT
>NZ_JAAABJ010000532.1 GCF_009904105.1 Elizabethkingia argenteiflava
ATGAAGCCAATCTACAAGGCTAATAATGAAGAGCAGGGATATCAAAGGCTGCTTGCCTTTGAAGAAAAGTGGGCAAAAAAATATCCCCTGACCTGCAAATCCTGGCTGGACAATTGGTTAAATCTCTGAGCATTCTTCGAGTACGATGAGGTAGTACGAAAAAGCATATATACTACCAATCCAATTCAAGGGGTACATCGCCAGATACGCAAAATCACCAAAACTAAAGGTGCTTTTCCTTCAGAACAGGCACTGA
>NZ_JAAABJ010000533.1 GCF_009904105.1 Elizabethkingia argenteiflava
CCAGTCATTTTTTTTCCAGAATAAAGGCCTGCAATAGCCTCCTTCTTAAAATACTCAAAGTCAAATTCTTCTTGTTCAATAAAATATTATATTTAAAGATATTGTTTATGACACAGTTCGAGATACACCCTCAAGTCAATCAAAATAAAAATAGAACTTGTTTAAAATTTTATTTTTCTGAGGAATAAAATAACAAAATCAATATAATGCAAAGAATTCCAATTTATTACATGTAATAAGAATGAAACATATGATTTATTTAATAGAATTATCTATTAAAAGTAAAGTCAGTCAATCTGATCACCAATAACCCATTGAAAATAAAG
>NZ_JAAABJ010000534.1 GCF_009904105.1 Elizabethkingia argenteiflava
AAAACGATATGTAAATACAAGGACAATTAATCTCTAGTTCTGGATAGAGATTGCATAATCCACTAGTCAGGTTTCGATTTACGGCTGAAAAATTATTTAGTCTTGATCATTTTGTGTTTTAAATTTTAATATTCATCATTTTGTTTTTTTAAGTATCTGTTAAGTTATTTATGTCTTAAGCAGGAGCCGTTCTTTTTAGAAAAAGAATAAGCTAAATAAAAGTACAAAAATATATTTAAATGACGTATAGAAATGTATATTTTTTACTAAAATCAAAATAATTAAGTGTAATTTTCGTTATTGTAACTAAATGAAAGTGATATATTGTGTGTTTGTTGTGTGAGTGATTTATTACATATTTGCATACCTATTTTTTGATATCTGGAATAGAATAAACTTAATTTACGAGTGACCAGTGAAGGGTTTAGGTTTCTGTATCGAAGTCTCTGGAGAGGTGAGGAGAGAATAGAGTCCAAGATAACCACAAACCCTCAAAAAAGCACGGATATGGATTAAGGTTGGAATTCAATCGCAATTATATTCATACAAATTTATCCACAAAAGACCTGTTATTTATTCATGAAAAGAGGTTTTGTTATTTCGAACATACTACCACAGTCTGTAGTCTGAAAAGAACAAAAACCTATTTGAGCAAAGACCGACATAATAGCGTTATAATCAATACCAGAGTATCATTTGTCCATTTAAGACGCTAGAGTTTTGTTGATTTGAAGAAATATGAATGCGATGTTTTTTTTGATGAACTAACTCAAGAGGGGTTCTGATCACTTCCCAAAAAGGAAGTCATTATAATGGATAATGACAGGTGCCATAAAGAACATATCGTAAAAAATCCATAGGGTGGAGGGGGATTATTTTCTTATATTGAACATCCTGTGGTCTGGATCTAAATTCTGTAGAAAACAAAGGGGTGTACACCTAGGGTATATTCATGGATATGTAATTTACATGTTTCAAGCATAGTGCTTTTTAAGAGTTAGCCAAGTTTAGCGTATAATTAGGACAATAACAGAAATGTTGATATATTCCATGCGTGATCACCCGCTTAGGGTTTATAAAAAACGAAATACAGGATTAATAAAGAATAACTAACTCTCCGCTTCATAAATAAAATAGTTTCATCACAGCCCCCACGACTAAAGACTTAAGTCGATTTAAAATGATATGCTATATTGATTAAGGGCTCAAATAAATTATTTCTGCAAAACCGTTTTTCGCTATTTTTCAAGTCTATCAGAGCTCCAAAAAATAAACATTAAGCATGGCGTGTGGAAGGCTTTTCCTCCTTTTCGCCTTGTAGAAAATAATCTGAAAGCAACTCTCCATTTTCCTATAGAAGAAAACTCCAAGGGAAGTGTTTCTTTTATTTAAAAGCAATATCGGTCGATGAAAAATAATTCTAAGTTTTAATTTTAATGCCCATAAGGTTTGCTTGGTTAAGCACGAAGTTACGAGCGGCTTCTTTTTCATTAGGAATCGTTCCTTCTAAAATGGCTTCTTTTACTTTTTCTTTTAGTATGCCTATTTCCCGCCCAGGATTTAGATGGAATATCTCCATAATTTCTTCCCCCGAAATGGGAGGCTGAAAATTGCGTATATGGTCTTTCTCCTCGACTTCTTTTATTTTTTGTTCTACGTATTCGAAATTTTTTCTAAATCGCTTTTGTTTGTTAGGATTCTTAGTCGTAATATCGGCCTTGCATAAAGAGAAAAGATCTTCTAAATCTTCCCCGGTGTCAAAGAGTAAACGTCTCAAAGCACTATCTGATGTATCGTCTGTAATTAATGATATAGGTCGAGAGGAGAGTTTTACCATTTTTTGGACATACCTCATCTCCGCCCCTAAAGGGAGTTTTAACCTTTGAAAAAGTTTTTTCACCATTTTAGAGCCTAAAAATTCATGGCCATGAAAAGACCATCCCTGCTCGGGGGTGAATTTTTTAGTAGGAGCCTTTCCTATATCATGGAGGAGCGCCGCCCATCTTAGCCATAGTTTATCTGTATTTTTTGAAATATTGTCCACCACTTCCAAGGTGTGATAGAAATTATCCTTGTGGGTCATTCCCTCCTTTTCCTCAATTCCTTTAAGAGCTGTGATTTCTGGAAGAATAAGGCTAAAGAGACCGGTCTCCTCCAATAGCTTTAGTCCTATGGATGGTTTTTCAGAAAGCATAATTTTGTTGAACTCCACCATAATGCGCTCGATTGAAACAATTTCTATGCGCTTCGCCTCCTGTTGAATAGCTCTTAGAGAACGCTCTTCGATTTCAAATTTTAAGGTAGAGGCAAAGCGAATGGCTCGCATCATACGTAATGGATCATCAGAGTAAGTCTGGGTAGGTTCTAAAGGTGTTCTTAGGAGTTGAAGACTAAGATCCTTTCTCCCGTCAAAGGGATCAATAAGTTCCCCAAAATTTTCTTTATTTAGCGAAATCGCCATTGCGTTAATGGTAAAATCTCGACGTTTCTGATCATCTTCTAAAGTGCCGGTTTCGACTTCTGGGTTTCGACTATTTTGGCTATAACTTTCCTTTCGGGCACCTACGAATTCTAAGTCTAAGTTTTGATATTTTACCATGGCAGTACCATAAGTTTTAAAAACCGAAACCGTAGGCTGAGGGGAGATCTTTTGTGCTAAGCTTTCCGCAAGCTTAATACCGTTGTCTTCTGTTACAAAATCTATGTCGGTTGGGACATCCCGATTCATTAGGAGATCCCGCACATAGCCACCCACGACATAAACCGACTGAGCGTTTTGCTGTGCAACCTCAGAGACGAGTTTAAATATTTTTAGGTGTCTATTTTGGTTAAGATTGATCTTCAAAATATATCTTTTTCTTTATGCTCTAATAATTTTTATTCTATTATCTTGTCCAATTTTGATAACCGAAGATCCTGAATATTTTGAGACAATATCATGAAATTCATCCACAACATAATTTACTTTTTTGAGGATATTGGGATCAATATCTGCAAATTTCAGAGGACTTTTACAACCACTGAGATTCGCAGAGGTAGATACCAAAGGACGGTTAAGTTTGGAAATGAGTTTTTTACAAAAGTCATTTTTTACCAAACGTATGCCTATACTGCCATCTTCCGCCAGTAGTCCTGGAGGGAGACCCCGTGGATGGTCATAAATAAAGGTGATGGGTTTTTCACTGAGGTCTATCATATTCCATACCAACTCGGGAACATCCACTAATTCCTGTAGGCGACGTTCGCTTTCCACTAGAATAATCATGGATTTATGGGGATCGCGATGTTTGATGTCGTAAATTTTTTTTATTGCATCCGTATTGGTGGCATCGCAACCTATACCCCATATAGTATCTGTAGGATAAACTATAGTGCCACCGGATTTTAATATATTGATTATATTTTCCAATTTTTTTTAGGCTTTTAAAGCTTGCTCTAGATCCTGTAATAAATCTTCAATATCCTCTATTCCGACACTCAGGCGAACCAGGTCGTCTGTAATTCCTAATTCGGCGCGTTTTTCCTCGGGAATAGAAGCATGCGTCATCATGGCCGGGTGATTGGCAAGAGATTCTACTCCTCCAAGAGATTCGGCTAGGGTAAACACTTGTAGGCGTTCTAGAAAATGAATAGCATCTTCTTTTTTTCCAGATTTAAAATTGAAGGATACCATTCCTCCAAAGGCTTTCATTTGTTTTGTAGCCAATTTAAATTGAGGATGGCTTTCCAGACCTGGGAAGAAAACATCGCCCACTGCGGGATGTTTTTCCAGAAATTGGGCGACTTTAATTCCATTTTCGCTGTGTCTCTGCATTCTTAGGGCCAGAGTTTTAATCCCTCTGAGGACCAGATAAGAATCGTGAGGCCCCAATATACCCCCTGATGCAAACTGTATAAAGTGTAATTTTTCTCCTAATTCGGGTGTTTTGGTTACCAAGGCTCCGGCTACCACATCTGAGTGTCCCCCTAAATATTTAGTGGCTGAGTGCATAACAATGTCAGCACCTAAATCCAAGGGCTGTTGGAGATAGGGAGATGCAAAAGTGTTGTCTACTGCCAAAAGAATATCTTTTCCTTTCGTAAAATTGGCTACCGCCTCAATATCTACCAATTTCATCAATGGATTAGAGGGAGTTTCAATCCAGATCAGTTTGGTTTTTTCGTTTAATAGTGTCGAAATTTTAGAAATATCATCAAAATTAACGAAGGTAAACTTTAACTCATATTTGCTAAAAAGGCGAGTAAACATTCTGTAGGTACCTCCATAGAGGTCATCTACCGCGATCACTTCATCACCTGGATTGAGTAATTTCAGAACACAATCTATTGCGGCTAATCCAGATCCGAAAGCCAAACCTCTCGCACCATTCTCAATGCTAGCCAAAGCGTCTTCCAAAGCTTGCCGTGTAGGATTACCTCCACGCGAATATTCGTATCCTGCGCGCAGCTGTCCTGGAGTTTTCTGTGCGAATGTTGAAGTGAGAAATACCGGAACGTTTACGGAACCTGTATGGGGTTCGGCTTGTTGGTTACCGTGGATAACTTTAGTATTGAATTTCATTTTTTCTTGATTTAGGATTGATACTGATGCATTTTTCACGAATAATATTATTGCCTAGCCTTTAATTTTTGCTAATTCGGCAAATTCTTCGGCAAATTCTATCATCTTTTCGGCGACATCTTCTTCACCGGTAGCTCTTTGATAAGTATGACCTAGGGAAACCAGCATTTGGTGGAAAAACATTTTCATTTGGTCCACAGGCATTTCTTTCGTCCAGAGGTCGATGCGAAGCGCTTCCCGTGTTTTTTCGTTCCAAACCGAAATCATGGCTGCTTTTGTTTCTTGATTATCAATTCCGCCGTCTTGGGCATTCCAAGTGAGTTTTTCAGGAACCTGGTTGTCATCTAATTCTACATTGATGGATATCTGTGTTTGTCGCATAGTAATAATATAGGGTGCAATTTAAATTATAAGTTTTCTAACATACTCTTTTCTGTAATAATTTTAGTTTTTCAAAGTAAGGTATACCTTTTAATTAAAAAAGAAGGACAGATACGAAAGTTATCAAAAAACTTCTTTATTTTTACATTACAATTAAGGATACAAAAATAGTAAATTCTCATAAGAATGCGGTTAGAAACAAATCCATTAATACTCAGAACTGTTAAAGAAAGTGGTGTAGTTCATTTCTTTCCTCTGGGTGCTAATCTTCAGGTAATGCCAGATGTTGGAGTTCCTATAATCATAGCCATAGAGGAAAGTAAAAAGCAGGTCATAGATTTACAGATCGCAAATATTGTTTCTAATTACACTACACAATTGAGGTTTTGAGGAAAAAACCAACTTTTTGGAAATATAGATAAAATCTACTATTCATATAAACTAAAAAATAAAATTATAAACTGAATAATTCAACATGCAATCTGAAAAAATTATAGAACACATCGTTACCTGGTTAAAGGCTTATGCTGAAAAATCAGGAATGAAGGGTTTCGTTGTAGGTGTATCCGGAGGGATAGATTCAGCTGTTGTTTCTACACTTGCCGCTATGACAGGAATGAAAACATTGGTGTTGGAAATGCCTATTCGCCAAAAAGAAGATCAGGTAAATAGAGCGCAAGAGCATATAGCGTTTTTAAAAAACAAATATGCACAGGTAGAGGGCCTTCGTATTGATTTAACCCCTACTTTTGAGACATTCCAAAGTCAGGTGGATGCAGAGAAAAAGGACTTTCCGAACAAACAACTCGCTTTAGCCAATTCTCGTTCTCGCCTGCGTATGGTTACTTTATATTATTACGGACAGCTACATCAACTTTTGGTAACGGGTACGGGAAATAAGATTGAAGATTTTGGCGTAGGTTTTTTCACCAAATATGGAGATGGGGGAGTAGATATAAGTCCCATTGCCGACTTGTTAAAAACAGAAGTATACAAGATTGCAAAATACCTGAATATTGCCGAGAGTATACAAAAAGCAATTCCTACAGATGGATTGTGGGATGTAGAAAAAAACGATGAGCAACAAATGGGTGCTTCTTATCCCGAGTTGGAATGGGCGATGGAGGTGTATGAGAATCATAGTGCTGAAGATTTTTCTGGAAGAAAAAAAGAAGTTTTCCAGCTTTATGATAGACTTCATCAAGCCACTCTACACAAGGTAAATCCAATACCCGTTTGTAAAATTCCTCAAGAATTAAAGAATTAAAGCATTAAATTAAAATATGAATTCAAAATTTTTTAAAATTATCCTGCTCTTTTATCTCGCCTTTACTGCGGGTATGGTGGTTATGTATGTGATGAGTAGTAAAGAAAGCCGGGAAAAAAATAATATTATTAAGCCTTCTACCGCTATTCCGATTAAGGCAAAGGCTGATATTACCGAATTAACCAGCGAGAAGGTGGTGATAGACTACGTGAAAAAAAATAAAAAACTTCCGAATTATTATATCACCAAAGCAGAAGCCGTTCAGAAAGGATGGATACCTTCCCGTGGAAATTTATGTGATGTGCTACCAGGAAGAGCTATAGGCGGAGATCATTTTGGCAATAGAGAAGGTAAACTTCCCAAACAGCAGGGAAGAAAATATTTTGAGGCGGATGTTAATTATAGTTGTGGAAGAAGAGAAGCCGACCGATTGGTATTTAGTGATGATGGTTTAGTCTTTATTAGTAAAAATCACTATAAGACTTTTGAAGAAAAATAAAAAATTAATGAGAGAAATATATATAGATTTTAGCCAGATAGCGGATTATGAAGAGTTTTATGCACAGCTAAAGGAGAAATTGGCTTTGCCTGATTATTTTGGAGATAATCTGGACGCTCTATACGATACAATAAGCGGAGAGATATCCCTGCCATTACATCTCGAATTTGTAAATCTTAGTGTAGACCAGCTTGAAACATTTGAGGATTTACTCCAGACGTTGGAAGATGCAGAGGAAAATGTGTCGGATTTTAGTTTTACCTACTTTCTGGAGCAATTTGATGATAAATAAAATGGAAGTATAAGCCCATAAAAACCCCGATGTGATAAAGCATCGGGGTTTTTATAGCTATTTATTTTGAAAAACATAGGGTCTCCATTTTAAATAAATGTTAAGTTAGTTGTGATTTTAGGGACTTGAATATTAAATTATCATGAACTAAAGATGGGTATATTAAAAAATATTAATTTTGATTTGAAAAAAGTAAAAAATGAATGCTAAAAAAATACTTCTCATTGATGATGAAGCCGATGTATTGGAGCTACTCTCTTATAATCTTACCAAAGAAGGCTATTTAGTTGAAACCGCTGGAAATGGATTAGAGGGAATTGAAAAAGCAAAATCCTATTTGCCAGATATGATTTTATTAGATGTAATGATGCCCGAAAAAGATGGAATAGAGACCTGCCAAGAATTGAGAACAATTAAAGAATTAGAAAAAACCCTTATTATTTTTCTGTCGGCACGAGGAGAGGAATTTTCTCAATTGGCAGGGTTTCAGGCAGGAGCGAATGATTATATCACCAAAGTAATAAAACCTAAAGTACTTATTTCTAAGATTAATGCTCTAATGGAGCTTACGAAGCGCGTAGGCAATCATTCACAACAGATTAAAATAGGAAATCTCATCATTGATAAAGATAGCTTTAGAGTAACAAAAGATACCCAGCAGTTTCTTCTACCCAAGAAGGAATTTGATTTACTTTATCTATTGGCTTCAAATACCCAAAAAGTTTTTAAAAGAGATGAAATACTGGATAAAGTATGGGGTAATGATGTCATTGTGGGAGAGAGAACCATAGATGTGCACATTCGTAGGTTAAGAGAAAAATTAGGCATTCATGCAATTCAGACCTTAAAGGGTATAGGCTATAAATTAGTAGTTTAATTTTATAGGATGAATATAAATGCCCTTAAGCTTGTTTCTGCTATATTTCTTGCTCTCTGTATGCTGGCAGTGGGGCTGTTCTACAAAAATTTTCATTATTTATATGATAGTCGGATTCCGACTTTAGTATTAATCCTACTAATCCTGTTTTTTATTACAGGAATTAATTATATAGTGCTTGTTTTTCTTTTTAGAAGTTATGACCAGCGTCAGATTCGTAAAATATCTCAAATTCTCCCTGAATATTTTATACAGAAGCAAAACCCCACCACTTTTACAGAGTTGAGTGAGAAAATTACAGGGATGAGAGAAGAGTCGGATGCTAAAATATTGACCATGAGTGAGGTGGAGAATTACCGCAAAGAGTATTTGGGTAATGTGGCTCATGAATTAAAAACCCCCCTCTTTTCCATTCAAGGCTATGTAGAAACTTTAATGGATGGGGGGGTAGATGATATGAATATTCGGGATAAATATTTAGAGCGAATTGATAAATCGGTAGAAAGAATTCTCAATATCGTCCAAGATTTAGATATGATCAGTAGGTTAGAATCTGGCCAGATAAGCCTTTCATTCTCCAATTTTGACATTAATGCTTTGGTGCGCGATATTTTTGACCTCCTGGATTTAGAAGCTTATAAAACCCAGGCGCAATTTTCATTAAAAACTTCTCAGCAAATGATCCTAGTACATGCGGATAAAAATAAAATTTCTCAGATATTGATGAATCTGTTAGTGAATGCTATTCATTATTCAAATAGAGAAGAAGCCCAAATTAAAGTCAATACGCTGGTAGTAGGCGCAGAGGTTTTAGTGGAGGTTGAGGATAACGGTATGGGGATAAAACCCGAGAATCTCCCCCGCATATTTGAGCGTTTTTATCGCGTAGAATCTAGTCGTAGTCGTAGGGATGGCGGATCAGGCTTGGGTTTGGCTATTGTCAAACATATCTTAGAAGCTCACCAGAAAAATATAGAAGTTAGGAGTACTTATTTAGAGGGAACATGCCTTAGTTTTAGGCTTGATTTAGCAAAATGATGGGGCTGGAAAATAGGCAAAATAAATTTTGAAAAAAAGTAGTCTTTTATACAAACGCTGTTTTATATTTGTAGCCGAATTAAGACCGTAATTAAAAAGAACAGTAAAGTAAAATTGACAAGTAATTCAAGATGATTTACAAAGTAAGAGTAATTTTAGATGCTAAAGACAGTGTTTTCAGGGATATAGAAATCAAGGATAAGCAGACACTTTGGAATTTGCACTTGGGCATTAAGAGTGCCTTTAGTCTGCAGGGAGATGAGCTTTCCTCTTTTTATTTTTCAGATGAAGAATGGGTAGAAGGAAGAGCAATTCCATTGGAAGACATGTCGGATGATGGAGATGGAGAGACCATGTCGGATATTTATATAAGCGAAGCTTTTCCGGCTAAAGGTGCCAAAATGCTTTTCAAATATGGTCTTTTAGATTTATGGGAGTTTTTCTGTGAACTTCAGGAAGTAACAGAAGAGAGATCTGCTGTAAAATACCCTATTACTGCTTATAGATTTGGTAGTATGCCTTTAAAAGCACCTTCCAAATCGGGTAATGGAAACGCCAAGACAGTAGTACCCATGATAGATGAAGATTTTACTGAGCTTTCATCAGATTTTAAAGAAGATGATTTTGATCAGGATGAAGATGATGAATATGGAGATGATTTCTATGAAGAGGATTTAGATAAAATATAAAGTAATAAAAACCAGATTTATCTGGTTTTTATTATAATTGTTCATATCACCCAGGAGTAACAACAGAGAAAAATAAAAAAGTTTACGCTCTTTTTCTTAGACCTTCTGGATCCTATACAAAATATAGAACTTAGTGGAATTTTTTTTATTCTTTTTTATCTTTAAAAAAAATAATGCTTAAAAGAGAGAGGCCATCTCCCTTGTAGGGAAATCTAGTCCCACAACTCTTCTTTATAGAGATCTTAATACCCGATTTTCCTTTTTTAATCTATGATCTAGCATTTTCCAGAAGATAAATGCCGCCTTAAGTGTTATAAACAAAAAAATATAATCGTATATAGAGAACTATATTGTTTTGATGGAAGAAAATATATAAAGTACTTTTTATTTTAGGATTCGCTTACTTTCACTACAAAATATTAGTCTCTATTTTTTTAGCATTTGAAAAAGCTAGAGAATAAAACGATTTAAAAAGTAGCTGTTTTAGCATTCTTCGTATAAAGTGTGCTTCTAAAAAATGCTATTAAAAATAGAGATCAGTACATCCTCAATATTAATATACACCTCTCCTGAAGTATCCTATTATGGCTCCTAAGTTTATATTCAGCGTGTATCGGATTCTGCTTCCATAGCCTTTAAAAGAGGGCTCAAAGCCCAGAGAGGATTGAATGGGAAAATATATTTCTAAGAAATCGGGGATCACTTTTAGGTTGATACCGCTATCCCAAATAAATTTTACAGGTTGCTGTTTATTTTTATATAAGCCGGCATCTACATAAATACCAAACATCTTCCAGATATGGGTATCGATGTTTGTAGATACCATCCACCTGTTTACATAATCTTTAAAATCGGATTTAAATCCCCCTTCCGCCAAAATAAATTGTTGTGAAAGTATCCCTGTGGTTGCTGATTGACCTAACAGTCCATAGCTGAAGGCGTAATTCGAAACTTTTGACAATCCGAAATTAAATAAATTATTTTTGGTGGTATTATTAATAAAAACCCCAGCAAAGCTCCTTAGCATGAGTTTTTTGTTCTTTGCATACTCCCAGCGGTAGTAATATTCTGCCGATAGCTTTTGAAAATCTTCCATCCACTGGAAGTTAGAGGTAAGCGAGTTTTCGTGTATCGCTTTACTATCGGAATAAGAGTAGCCTATATTCCATAAATTGTATTTAGCATAATCATTTTGCTTGATGAGCAGAGGGGAGAGCTCTCGTTCAAAATAACTATACGAAAACATTAAGTTTCGGCTGATCTGACTCCTTGGATTTTTAGCAAAATTAAGTTGGGTAAAGAAATTGACTTTCTTATAAGGTAGATTATAATCGTAGTGATAATAAGCAGCGTTTGCGCCGATTACCCACCGTCGAAAAAAAGACTCTGGTGGCATAAATTGATAGGAAGCTCCAATAGATCCTGTTAATCTTCCTGTTCCCGTACTATAAGAAGGCTCAAGAGAATAAATAAATTTAGGTTCTATAAGGCTTTCATTTGTGAACTTTGTTCCCAATAGAAATTTATCATAATTATTCCATGATAATTTTGGAGAGGCGTAAATTTCGTGGTATTTAGGATTAGGTATATCCGTAAAGAGTTTAAACCTTATTTTTTTCATGTTAGAAAACATCCCTTTAGTATATAGGTAATTGTCCCCAAAATTAGCTTCTGGGAAAGTGTAGTGGTTATTTAAAAAAACAACTTTCGTGCTGTCATCAGGAATTTTATAAAAATGTTTTTTGGTGCTCGCTGTAGTATCAAACCAAAAGGACGTGAGTTTACCGGAAAAACTTTCACTTTCTACTTTAAAAGGTATTTTTAGAAGGCTATTTTTAGATATTTTTAATGAGAGTTGATTATCATCAGTTTTTTTAAAAGAACTGAGTTTAAAGTTAACTCTGTTTTTATGTTGTATAAATTTTTCTAAAAACAGGCTGGTATCTTGGCTATACATCTGGAGGCGTTGTAGAAAATATTTGAAATCCACTTTTTTACCTCGGTTTTGGGATAAAAACTGGGTGATAAAAGAATCGAAACGCTGTGTTTTATCGTTTAGCATACTAAAAATAAGTCCCGTTTCAAAACTACTAATGGCTATGGTATTAAATTTACTGAGGCTTTGTAGAGGGGCATTAATTTTCTGATCGAGGTTGTGTCTAAGAATGTATTCATATGCAAGCCCATAACGGTCGGTAAGTTTTATATCAGATGCATTAAACCATTTTAAAGGTTTTATTTTCCAAAATTTAACTTCATTGGGAAGATTTCCTAAAAGTTTTTTATCGGCATAGTATTTTTTAAGATATTCTATTTCCAGATAAGTTTTTAGTCCATTATATATCCAATGGTTGGTGTTTTTATCAGCTAAAAAGGACTGGTTTATAATATACTGTGAAAGCATACTAAAATAATTGAGATCCGTTTTTTCTGCCTCCGTAAATAAGCTGAATTTCCATTTATGAAATTGAATGTCTTCACTTCCTATAAATGCATTTTTATTTTTAGCATAGTCAGAAAGAAATATTTTATGGGGCAAAAAGCCTATTTTATTTTTAATAAATTTTAATTGCAAAGGGAGAATAAAAGCCAGATTAGCTTCTTCCTCCAGAGAGACTTTATATCCTAAATCCAATAAAATCTTCTGTCCTTCGATATCAAAATTTAGAGGGTTGTTTTCAGTGTAGGAAATAAGAATCTCAGGATCTTCATATAAAACACCTTCAAAATGAGAGGGCGACTTTTGCAAAAGGTTGGACTGCACGTGGTAGTCTCCGTTTTCAAACCTTATATTCCAGTAATTGTGAATGCTTTGATTCTCGGATAGGTCCAGATAATGCCTTTTGGACAGTTTGTTGTTCTCAAAGCCATCAGGTACAATGAAAAAATATTTTAATAAAATACGATTGTTACCAAAACCATATTCTGTAAATTCGGATGAAGGGATATGGATATCATATTCAAGATTTAGAGTAATATGCTCGTGCTCTCTAAGAGGTCGTTTTAGGTGGAGGTAAATATTTTCTCTACTGGGATCCGAATAGGATAAAATAGAAGAAGTATCTATTTTAAAATTTTTAATATAACCTAACTTTTCCTTATTGGCAAAGTATAATGCAGTTTTTCTCTCTTGTAATTTTCGCTTTCCCAAAGGGGTTTTGCTATTTTTATAAGCATTAGCCCAAGCCATTAATTTTATGGAATCTACGGATCGCGACAGATGATTTCTGTAGACTATTTTTTGCTGAACATGAGCGATATAGTTTACTTCGTCCAATTTTATTTGTATATCAATGCTGTCTTTCTGTGCCTTGGTATAAACAAAAAAAGAAGATAAAAAGAAAATGGCAAAAATCTTTCTGGTAGTCAGCAGTCCAGAAATTATACGGAGTATTCGAATAGACAGATTGTAAAAACCACTTCGAATCTTCATATTAGGAAAGGAATTCTATTAGGTCCATATAATTTTGGGGGTTGATATGGTGTCCACTGTTATACTCTCTGAAGGAGAAATAGCAACCTAAATCGTATAGCGTATCGGCAGCCTTTCGCGCCATGTCTAAGGGAATAATAGCATCCTCCTTTCCATGGGATATAAAGAAACGCATTTCACTTAAAGCTCTCTTATCCTTACTGATATTCTCTAGAATACGAGGTTCCGGATAAGCATTTAAAATAGCGATCTTATCAAACAGGTGAGGATAAGATAGCGCTATACAATAAGCGAGTATTCCGCCTTGGCTGAAACCCATTATATGAGTCCTAGTTGTAAGTTGATATTCCTGTTTAATATTATGAATGAAATCTAATATGCCTTTCACTGATTCTATCGCTTCATTTTTATCTACAAACTGATCTCTTCCGGATAAATCTATATCAAACCAAGAGAAGCCTCCGTAGGGGGTCGGCTTTGGAGCTCTAAGACTTATAACAAACCAGTCTTCTGGCAAATTGGGTGTGAAATTAAAAAGATCCTCTTCATTACTACCATAACCATGCAGCATCACCAGTACTTGAGTTTGGGGGCTTATGTTTGCTGGTTTTTTCATCAAATAATTAATGTCCATGTCACAAATATAGTTAAGTTATACTATATTTCAGTCAAATTTAAACAAGCTTATAGAAAAGATGTAAATTTGCGGCGTAAAAAACTTTTAAATGTAAAAATGGAGAAAATCCCCAGTGTAGATCTGCGTGATTTCCTTTCGGATAATCCGGAACGCAAACAGAAATTTGTAAATGAAATCGGTAAAGCTTATGAAGAGATTGGTTTTGTAGCTCTTAAAGGACATTTTTTAGATAAGAATTTAGTGGAGGAGCTTTATGCAGAGGTGAAAAACTTCTTCGAACTTCCCTTACCAATCAAGCAAAAATATGAAATTCCTAATATTGGAGGGCAAAGAGGCTATGTAGGCTTTGGAAAAGAGACCGCAAAAGGTTTTAAAAAAGGAGATCTCAAAGAGTTTTGGCATTTCGGGCAGTATTTAGCAAAAGATTCTCAGTATGTGGGACAATATCCGGAAAATGTTAAAGTCGAAGAATTACCTGGTTTCAATGAAATCGGAAAAAAGGCCTTTAAGATGTTAGAAAAAACAGGGCAGTATGTGTTGAGAGCATTGGCCCTATATCTAGGATTGGAGGAGTTCTATTTCGATAGGTATATCCAAGAAGGTAACTCTATTTTAAGACCTATTCATTATCCGCCAATCACCGAAGAACCTCAGGATGCTGTTCGTGCAGCGGCTCATGGTGATATTAATTTAATAACCTTGTTGATGGGAGCACAGGGAAGAGGACTTCAGGTGCAGAATCATGATGGCGATTGGATTGATGCTATTGCGGCACCCGATGAGTTAATGATTAATGTAGGGGATATGCTTTCCAGGCATACCAATAATAAGCTTAAATCTACCATACATAGAGTGGTAAATCCGCCACGCAATACCTGGGATACTTCCCGATATTCGATTCCATTTTTTCTGCATCCTGTGAGTGAAATGTCTCTTAATGTATTGGGAAATACGGTGGATGAGCAGCATCCTCCGCTTTACCCCGATACTACAGCAGGCGAGTTTTTGCACGAGAGATTAGTAGAATTAGGTCTGGTTAAAAAGTAAACAAAAAGTTAAAACAGCTCAATATATTCAGATAAAGAGAGCGTGAAGCCCGAAGTAAAATACAGGGTTTAATGATAAAAAATAGGCGCAACTGAGAACTTGCGCCTATTTTTTTGAGCATAAATAGTGGTTATATAGCTTATATAGCTTTTATGATAAAGTAGTTTTTCTTTCCCTTTTGTAGCAATATAAACTGACCATCGATCAGATCTTTTTCCGTAATCTTAAAACTGTCGTCCACCTTTTCTTTATTTAATGCGATGGCATTTCCAGAGAGTTCTCTTTTGGCTTCTCCTTTGGATTTTAGAAAGCCAGATTTTTCAGATATAAGATCTATGATATTGCTTTCTAAAATCTCGGATTTGTTAATTTCTCTTTGAGGTACTCCATCAAATATTTGTAGAAAAAGTTCCTCATCAAGATTTACCAAATCTTCAGCGGTAGAACGTCCAAATAATATTTCAGAGGCTTTCAATGCTTTTTCATACTCTTGGCGACCATGTACCCATACCGTAACCTCTTCCGCAAGTTTTTTCTGCAGTTTACGCTCATGGGGCGTTATTTTATGTTCTTGAATAAGAAGTTCTATCGTTTCTTTTTCCAAAAAGGTATAGTAGTGAATAAAGCGTTCAGCATCTTCGTCTGTGGCGTTCAGCCAGAACTGATAAAACTTGTAAGGAGAAGTTTTTTTAGCATCTAGCCAGTAATTTTCACCACTTTCAGACTTCCCAAATTTAGAACCATCAGCTTTGGTAATTAATTTTGTGGTAAGGGCAAAGGCTTCTCCTCTGGCTTTTTTACGGATCAGTTCAGTACCTGTGGTAATATTGCCCCATTGGTCTGAACCGCCCATTTGTAACTTAATTCCTTTATGTTGATATAAATGTAAAAAATCATAACCCTGTAGAAGTTGATAGGTAAATTCTGTAAAACTCATTCCTTCAGCACCATCTTCACCAGAGAAACGCTTTTTTACAGAATCTTTAGCCATCATATAGTTGACGCTGATATGCTTTCCTATATTTTTGGCAAAGTCCAGAAAAGTAACCTCTTTCATCCAATCATAGTTATTGACGAGTTCAGCTTTATTAGCCGCATCGTTTTCAAAATCTAAAAAATTTGAAAGTTGTTTTTTTAAGCACTCCTCATAGTACAATAAGGTTTTTTCATCTAACAGATTGCGCTCCGCAGATTTACCGGATGGATCCCCAATCATTCCCGTAGCCCCTCCTACTAAAGCCACAGGTTTATGTCCATGGCGTTGAAAATGAGCTAAAATCTTAATCTGGATAAGACTCCCGATATGTAACGAATCTGCTGTTGGATCAAAACCGATATAGGCTGTAGTCATCTCTTTATTGAGTTGTTCTTCAGTCCCCGGCATTATATCGGCTAAAAGCCCACGCCATTTCAGTTCTTCAATAAAAGCATTCATTATAGGATATTTTTTAAAGGGCAAATGTACAAAAATGCTGTTTCTAAAAGTTATAAAATTTACTTTTTACTCAGAATAATAGTGATCTCTACTTCCTTTGCAGTGCACTTATTGGATGAATATTTCCTTTTCAATTGTGATGTGAATCCTTAGTTCTAGATCTGTTTAATATTAGACCTCTTATGAAAGGCTGAGCTTTTAAACGGGTAAGTTCGCTCAGAGGGAAGTCATCATGTCGTTTTCACAATAAGTAGAAGTTTAATTTAAGATCGGTAGTAAATGCGATATTGATTTGTTATAAAAGATAAATATGCACCCTTCATTTTAGATGAAGAGAGCAAGTCTTATTCGTTTGTAGAGGTTAAGAATTGGCTAGTATTGATAGGAGGTAAGCTTAAAACTTATAAAAGAATGGGCTTAACTTAAAAATAAGAAAAACATTGAGATTGGCCCAGAGAGATTGTTAAAAGCATAATTACCTTTTTTTTAAAAAAACTCTTCAGTATCTTTGTATGAATTTTTATAAAAAAATTGAACGAATTATCTCTTATTCATCTTATCCAACAAGCAAAAGCAAAAGATCAAAAGGCCCAAACCCGTTTGATCAATATGTTTTGGGTAGATGTTTTTTCTTTTGTTATGAAAAAAGTTCAGGATAATATTGTGGCCGATGAAATCACCGTGAATGTTTTTTCTAAAGTTTTAACGAAGCTCGATCTTTTTGATCCTAATTTTCAGTTTAAAACATGGGTGTTAACCATCGCTCAAAATACTATTATTGATCATTGGAGAAAAAAAAATCGAGATGCAGAAGATGTAACCGGAAATCTGGAAGAAGTGAGAAATCTTTTTGCAAAATCTCCAGAAGAATTGTTAATTTCAGAAGAGGAGAATGCTAAAATCTTGCAAATGGTAGCTTCTATGGATGTTCATTATCAGGATATTATTAGATTGAGATTTTTTGAAGAAAAAAGCATAAAAGAAATTGCCGAAGAACTTAATCTGTCTATTGCGAATGCTAAAGTACGTATTATGAGAGCTAAAAAAGTTTTGGCAGAATTATTAAAAAATAACGACTTCGATAATGAGTGACGAAACATTAATGAGCGATACAGCTCAAAAGCCTAAATGGATTCGTGTAAAACTTCCTACCGGGAAGAATTACCGTGAGCTGAGAAGCTTAGTGGATAAATATAAGCTCAATACCATTTGTCAGAGCGGGAGTTGTCCTAATATGGGGGAGTGCTGGGGCGAAGGCACAGCAACCTTTATGATTTTGGGAAATGTGTGTACCCGAAGTTGTGGCTTTTGTGGTGTAAAAACAGGTAAGCCTATGCCTGTCAATTGGGATGAGCCAGAAAAGGTGGCCAGCTCTATTAAGTTAATGAAAATCAAACACGCTGTATTAACGTCCGTGGATAGGGATGATTTAAAAGATATGGGATCTATTCTTTGGGCCGAAACAGTAAATGCGATTCGAAGAATTTCGCCCGGAACCACTATGGAAACACTTATTCCTGATTTCCAAGGCATCACCCGACATATGGATCGATTGGTAGAAGTGGCTCCAGAGGTTATTTCTCATAATATGGAAACGGTAAAGCGGCTTACGCGTGAGGTGCGTATTCAGGCAAAATATGAACGAAGTTTGGAGGTTTTAAAATATTTGAAACAAGCTGGACAACGCCGTACAAAAACAGGACTCATGTTGGGTTTAGGTGAAGAAAAAGAGGAAGTATTCCAAACCATTGAGGATATTCGGAATGCAAATGTCGATATTATTACGTTGGGGCAGTATTTACAGCCTACCAAAAAACACTTACCTGTAAGGCGGTTTATTACGCCGGAAGAGTTTGAGGAATACGGAGCATTTGCCCGGCGTTTAGGTTTCCGTCATGTGGAGAGTTCGCCTTTGGTTCGCTCATCATATCATGCGGAAAAACACATTCATTAAAATTTAATTTGTAAAAAACTTTCGGAATTCCGAAAGTTTTTTTTAATAGCCTGATATCATTCCCTTAGCTTCTTTACGTATAAGAGCTCATATTTTCAAGACTATTTTATAATCTTTCTTTTTATAAATTATAATCGTGACTGATAGAAATAAAAAGAATGTATATAAATTTTAAACAACACAGATAAAATTCTTTTTTTTATTTTAGCTTCCCACGAGCAATAGGTTAAAAGATAGAAACTGAATACAGAAATTTACTTTTTATCTACATGGGGAGTATAATGATAGACAAAAATTTAAATAATAATTGAAAACTGCAACAATCATTACAATAGGAGACGAAATTTTATCCGGTAACACCGTCGATACCAATTCTAATTTCATCGCTCAACAATTAAAAGATATAGGAATAAAAGTTCGATATATTTTTACCATTTCAGACGAAGTGGAAGAAATCGTACAATGTCTTCAAAAAGCAGTAGAGGCGAGTGATCTTATTATTACTACAGGAGGTTTAGGCCCCACTAAAGATGATAAGACCAAACAAGCATATGCACGTTTTTTTAAAGATAAGATAAGCTTTTCCGAAGAACTCTACCATAAACTTGGCGCCTATTTATATAAAAAGGGGCGTAGCGAATTACTAGCGCTTAATAAAAGCCAATGCGAAGTGCTCTCGACTGCAAAAATTTTTGAAAATAGCTATGGAACTGCTCCATGTCAGCTTTTAGAGAGACAAGGAAAGCTAACATTTTGCTTACCTGGAGTTCCTTTTGAGGTAAAACCTCTGATAAAAGATCAGATTCTGCCTTACCTAAAGCAAAGATGGGAACTTCATACTATATATACTCGCATTGTAAGTGTTGTAGGTCTGCCAGAGAGTCTTCTTTCTAATAGAATTGAAGATTGGGAATTGGCATTGCCTCCGCATGTAAGCCTTTCCTATCTGCCTGTAGGGAGTAGGGTAAAGTTACGTTTAACCGCTACAGGTAAGGATCGGAAAGAATTAGAAGAAGAAGTAGATCAATTACTGCATCCTTTGCGAGTACTGATCGGTGACAATGTGATCGCTTGGTCAGAGGATGCTATAGAAAATATTTTGGCCTCTATTTTATGGGATAGGGGGTTGAATATCTCTACAGTTGAGAGTTGTACTTCTGGGCAAATCGCTAGATTATTAACCTCAGTGCCTGGCAGCAGTAGGTATTATAAAGGAGGTATCATCCCTTACCTTACCCATGTCAAATCTCAATTACTTGGAATTTCAGAAGATCTTATAAAAAAGCATAGCGTAGTGAGCAAGGAAGTGGCCGTAGAGTTAGCAAGATCTTGTAGGGATTTGTTTCACACGGATATAGCCATTTCATCCACTGGTGTTGCGGGACCTGATAAAGGTGAAGATGGCAAAGAAGTTGGCACGCTATATTATGCTATAGCCAAAGGAGAAGAAATAAGGTCTTTTGACCTCTATTTACCAGGTTTGGAGAGAAATGATTTTGTAAATATGGCGGTTCAAAAAATTATAGAGACGCTTATTGTTTGGCTTGAAGAAGATAATAGAACTTATTAAACCTTGTCTTAGAGAATTATATTAGGGGCATACTTGTTATTTTATAAATAAATATATTATAAAAATCAGATATTAGCTTAATTTAATATGGTGATAAGATTTTATGGCAAGAATATTGTGTATAAGAGCTCAAAATAGTACTATGAAAAATGTTTTGGCCGGTATGATGGCAGTGGTGGCTTTCCAAGTATTTTCTGCACAATCTACAAAGGACGTAGGGGTATTCAGAAACTTAAAAGTTTATGACAAAATTCATGTGGATTTACTTCCTTCGAAAACCAATAAGGTAGAGGTAGGAGGTAGCAATGCCTCAGAGGTAGAAGTCATCAATAAAAATGGAGAGCTAAAATTAAGGATGAGTCCTGCCTATCTCTTACAGGGAGAGGGTGTAAGGGTAAAGGTGTTCTATGACAGGCTAACTAATATACAGGCCAATCAAGGAGCCAGTATAAAGGGTGAAGGTACGCTGAAGGCGCCAAAACTTGTTGTGGGAGCCAATGAAGGGGCTTCTATTAATATGGATCTTAGTGTACAGATGTTAGAGCTCAAGTCCAACACGGGTGCACATATAGCATTATCCGGGAGCGCCGATCACCAGATAGCAGTTGTCAATACGGGGGCTCAGTATAGCGGACGTCATCTAAAAACTTCTACAAGTAGTATTACGGTAAAAGCAGGGGGTAATGCGGAGGTATTCGCCGCAGAGGCCATAGATGCGAAGACTTTTGTCGGAGGTAACATCATGGTGTATGGTAATCCTGTGGATAAGAAGACAAAGAAGATCGCAGGAGGAAACATACAATTTAAATAGAAAGGAATTGGTAACAAGAATTAACTGCCCCCTCCAATAAAGAGGGGGTGTTTATTTTCTTTAATTGTTTGTATAGCTTTAGTCTTTAATAATCAGGGCTATCGCTGTAATCAACAGATTCACTCAGTTTTTTTAATATTGAGCAGAAAATACTGACTTTGTATACTTCAACTAAATAGGATATCTAAATCTCCATACTATATAGAGCGTAAAAACCTGATTTAGAGGGTTGAAGTCTGAAACTAGAATGCAATAATGTGGAATTTGTTTTCATGAAACAGTCTCTTAAGGGATAATAAACTTTCACCTTGTTTTTACGAACCGTCATGGTATATCTATCACCAGCATCAATAGCAAAAGGGAGGACGTCCCACAAAAGAAGAGTTCTTTGTATTGCTAGTAGAAAAATTAGAGGAAAAATATAACATAAAAAAAGACCCAAAATTTTATTTTGGCTCCCAACAATTAAACCGGTGAACCACCGGTTTAATCGTATAAATTATTTTTGTTTTTTTATCTTATTTTTAATAGTTAAATATATAAAAATAAATACTAAAATAATAATTAATATTATAGAGTATAGTGTTTCATCAAGGCTTTCTTTATGAACTTTTTTAAGTAAAAAAATTATATTGATAGCTGTTAAAAAAGAAAATACCGAAGAAGAAAAACCATAGGATAATTCTTTAACAAAACTGCTTTTTTTTCCTTTCCACAAGTAAATGGAAATTATGAGACCTAAAATTATGAATACTATTTCTATCTTCATGTTGCTATAATATTACAGTTATACGCTAATAAGGGTTAATACTCTCCTTCATTTGCTATTAAAGAAGTTATAGCGCCTGCAATAATTGATCATGGTCCTGTTTCCCACCATATAAGAGCTCCTATTGCGTCAGCTACTATAACTGATCTTTCTTTTCTTTTATCACCATCTATTGCAGCTTTTGCATTAGCAGATTTCTTCCAATATTCGTTAGAGGAAACAAATATTGACTTTACTATTTCTATTTGTTTCCTCTCTTCTACTGACAGATCATCTTTAGTTAAATAGTGATTTATAGAATTTAGTTTATTATCAAGCGTCGAATCTTCTGTTAGATTTTTAAATAAAAAATTATAATTCTTTTCAGATATTTTATTTTTTTCTCTTAAAAAATTCAAAATATCTTTAGAATTGGAATAAGGAGAATTAAATCTCGCATTATTATTTATATGAGCTTTCTTCTTAAAGTTTTCTAACTGACTGAATTTGGAAATTAACTCATTTTCATTCACATTTTTAAAAATATCACTGTTTTTCTCTTTCATATATTCAGTTGTAAGTTTAATATATTCATTTACTGATTTTAGAGAATTAGAGTGATTAATTTCATAGTAACGTTCCAATGCTAGATTATGAAGCCCTCCATAATTTAATTATTTTAGTTTTTGGGATCCACTAAAATAATCAGAATTATCGTGGTTGCATGAATATACAGTTAATCCTATTATTCCTAATAACAAGAAAGTATAAAAGCTTTTGAAAGTAAATTTATTTTCCATAATTAAGTGTTTTTAAGTTTATGTTAATATAAGAAAAAAAAATACCTTAAAAAATAGAGGTATTTAATACTAAAAAACTACTGGAAAACCCTATGAGTAAACTGTTGTATGAGCCGTTGATCACACGAAAACCAAAGTTAAAAGTCCTCAAACCAAGGGTATCTGTGAACGTTTTCACAGGACGATACAGGACGAATTTAATGCCATAGCTTTCAGGAAGAAAATTTACAAAAGCATTGAATAACTGCAATTAGACCTCAAAAGCTGGCTGTCCTATTACAACAAGAACACATATAGGAAAACATTGTTATGGTAAAACACCAATGCAGAATTTTTTAGATAGTAAAACAAGAACAAAATTGTGCGTCTCAGAAAATAATGTTTACAAGCAAATTTAATAAATTTTGGAGGGATTAGGGAGTGTCATCCGAACTGTGTCAGGTTCTAAATTAATGCTCCTCAAAAGCTGTTTTTTTCCTTGAGAATTCTCTCTCCAAATTTAACATAAAGTTGTGATAATGCCATACCCCAGTTATGGATAGGCATTGTCCAT
>NZ_JAAABJ010000535.1 GCF_009904105.1 Elizabethkingia argenteiflava
ATCAATACTCATAAATTCTGAAGTTAAGTCTATGGAGATTAACTCAAGATCTGACAATTTGGGATTGCGGATTTGATTTAAAAAATTCATTTTACTTTCAATTGTTATCAGTATCTCTAATATTTTTCATAATTTGCGGTAAAGCTGTTCATATTTAATCGTTTGTTAGACTATTAAATTTAGGTATTTATATAATAATGCGCAGCTTCCTTTTTTTTATCCTAAATGAACCAAGGGTATAAATTATCTTAATTTAACTTAATTTAACATTCTAATGGATACTATTATGAGTTTAAAATTCTATATTTGTGTATAATGATGAAAAAAAAACTTTTTTTGCCTTTATAAAGAATCTATTTTTTTAATAATAGAGATAAGGTGTACTTTAAAGTACACCCTTATGAAGCGATAATAAGGAGATTTACTTAAAAATTAACAATTGTTTCTATCTGGATATAGGTTGATCATTTAAGAATACTGTATCGCCTTTTTTATATAAAGAGGACATCTATAAATAGAGGGACATATAGACTATCTGAACTAAGAGAGAATGAATTTATTTTAAGTGCATAAAATGTATTAAAACTACATGATAGTGATACTACCCCACAACATATAAAATTAACTTTAAAACATACAAATCATGAAAAAAAACAGTTATTTCAATCGAATTAGAAAATTATATCCGAAAATATTTTTTTCTTTATTTTTATCATTTATCCTTGTTTCCTGCTCCCGTGATCATTTATCTGGAGATGACCCTGCCAAAAGCGCAATACCATCACCAACACAAAGTAGACCCAACACCTTAGGAGATTTAATACTACAAAAAAATGTTATTGTTTTAAATGATGAATCTATTGCAGCGATTACCCATTCCGAACCACAAAAGATTGTATTTAGCCATACCACCAGTCAAACCCTAAGGATTCAGGAAGGCAGTGTTATCGTAGGAACCAAAGTAGTGGGGGATAAAATCACCAACATTCTTGCGAAGGTAGTCGCTATAAAAAACGCAAATAACCAATTATCTTTACAAACAACAAGCGCGAACCTTGAAGAGGTAATCTTGGAAGGGACACTGAGTGGGGTTTATGATCCCGCTAATACCCCACCCTTAGAGGTCGATGGCAAAACTTTTAATTATATTCCTATAGAAGGGCTTGTTTCTCAAGCGACTCGGAGTAAAATCCATAACATAGAAGCTAAAAAATTTAATAATCGTGCATATAATTCGACCATCAATTTAGGATATTTTAATTTTGATAAAAACATCCCTTTTCCAACTCAAAAAATCGGCCCTATAGGTTTAGAATCCAGTGTACGAGTAAAAGGTGGTTTTACTCCTAAACTTAACTATAATATTAGTTTTTCTAGGGGGACTGTATCTAATTTTTATGTTGATTTCATTTTGGATGATATCAGCCTGCAGGCTATAGCCAATATTCAGAAAAGCCTTGGTTTATCCATCAATACCACAGACTTTATTAATATTCCGGTCATCCCTATTGTCTTAGGTCCTACAGGCCTTATTTTGAGTCCTATAGTTGCAGCCGGACCTTATGCAGGAGTCAAAGCAAGCGGAAAAGCACAAGTAAAGCTATTTGAAATTGAAGGAAACGCTAATTTTCTGGTGGGCAGAAGACCCGATTTAAATATTCATTTAAAAAACAAAGGGATCTTAAACATCACCCAACTAGGGGGCGACCTATCCGCAGAGGCGGGATTTGAAATAAAAGGAGCTGTAGGTTTACAGTTTCTAACGGTTTCTGTAGCCAACGTAGGATTAAATGGAAAAGTATCAGCAATCTCTTCTTTAGCAGGCACTCTTATTCCTGAAAAGAAAGTAAATTTTATTGTAAAAGGTAGAATTCAAGCCAACATGCTCTGTAACATCGGAGTACCGCCATTGAGATATGAAGGTAGTTTTAATCTCCTTCAAAAAGAGATTCCTATTATCAATAAAGAGTTATTTTCCGGTGCTATTTTAAATTAAATATAGTGATCTCTCTTTTTCAGAATTTTGTATTGATGATCTGATCTGGATAAAAATATATTAATCGATAAAAGCTCCCAATGGGAGCTTTTTATATTTCTGATTATCTCAATAGAGTTCTGCTAGCTATAATAATCGCTTATCCTTAGTCTATGTTGAGCAGTCGCTTTTCTGAAATAAAACTGGAAAATATAATTCTTGAGGATAAAGAAGCTTTTCTTAATCAGCAGAAAAATCTAAAATAGAAATTACTCGTCTTTTTTAGAAGGTGTCGTAAATACGTCCAACAATCCCTCAGGTAACTGCATCATAATAACTTTAGCTTTACGATCAACCTCTATAATCCATTCTTTAATCAGCGGGACGATAACTTGTTTTTCATTCAGTTTCAAAATAAAATAATGCTGAGCAGTCCGATCATTCACGGAACATATTAACCCAAAAGAACTTCCCTGAACATCTTTTATTTCATAGCCAATAACTTCATGATAGTAAAACTGTTTCCCAGACAACGGCGGCAAAGTAGATAAAGGCTGATAGACATCTTTTCCTATCATCTGATCCAGGAGGCTCTCATCCATATTTTTAAATAAAAGATTGAGTGCATCCGCCTTACTCCAAGATAGTTTTTCTATAAAGAATGGAACCAATAATCCATTGATTTCAACGAATATTGATTCCATTTTATTGTAAAATTCGGGTTGATCTGTATCCATTTTAAGGATTACATTGCCCGAAAGGCCATGTCTACGGGTAATCGTTCCAAGATAATAGCAATCTTCTTTACGCATATTATGGCAAATTTCTTTTTTAAGCTTCGCTACTTTCTTCAGAAGCTTCAGCAGGAGTAGCCTCCTCTGTAGTTGTTTCAGCTTTAGCAGCTTCTTCTGCGGCTTTAGCTTCAGCTTCTGCCTGTGCAGCGGCTGCTATTCTTGCTTCATTTACTTTAGCTTCAACTTCAAGTGCTGCTTTTTTAGCATTTCCTTTTGCTTGTGCCAGTCCCTCTACTTTAGCGTTTACTTTAGCTTCTTTAGCCTCCAACCAAGCATTAAATCTTTTTTCTGCTTCAGCCTCATCAAAAGCACCCTTAGCTACACCACCCTGAAGGTGTTTTTTATAAAGCGCTCCTTTATAAGAAAGAATCGCTCTGGCAGTATCTGTAGGCTGAGCTCCATTGTTTAACCACTTCACTGCAGAATCTACATTCAAATCTATAGTAGCAGGATTCGTAATAGGGTTGTATGTTCCCAACTTTTCAATGAATCTACCATCTCTCCTAGCTCTAGAATCTGCTACAACAATATGAAAAAAAGGTTTTCCTTTTTTTCCGTGTCTCTGTAATCTAATTTTTACTGACATATAAATAATTAATTTTAAGGGAACTCGTCCCGGTTAATTTTAGGCTGCAAAGGTATTGAAAAAGTTTAAATAAAAAAACAATATTTGACCCTACCCCAAGAAAATTCACATCTTATGAAAACCTATTTTAAAAGTTGATAATCAAATCCAGTCTCCCTCTATTTCCTTTTCTTAAGAAATCCTCATTGACAGCGTTATATCCTTTTATATCTTTCGTAAAAAATATTCTATTTCTTAGTCTCATCCATTTATTAATGGGATAGGCTATTACAATTTCTGGTCCTTGTACATTGGTCGCCGCCCATCGGGCTAAATCGTATTGGGCAAAATAATCCAAGGCTGCGTATTTCTGCATATAGAGATAGGATAAACCTATGTTTAAATCTTTCTTCAATAGAGGGATATCTATTGAAGCATTAGCATATACACCTGTCTTTTGCTTACTGAAATCCGGAGCCTCTTCTGCACGGTATTCCTTTGAAAATGAATTATTTCCCTGCTTGTCGGTAATGAGATTTGATACCGGATTTTGGGGGTAATTCTTGAGATTGCGATAAAAATCTAGGTTAAAGGAGAGGTTAGACATTTTTTTAAACTTTATTCCCAACTGACTGGTCCATATCGCGTAATCAGGTGCCAAATCACCGTCATAGTAATATTGGCCTATATTGCTATAATACCGATTGGGAATTTGTTCGGCTTTGATAAGTCCCGTTCCTATTTTCCAATCATAAGAGGGGGTAGACTTATTTAAGCGCAGGGAGAAACCATACATCTTTCCCTGATTTCGAAAAGATGCATTATCCTTATAGTTTTCAACAAAATAAGCTAAGTTTCCGGATAAATCAAAATCTTTAATTTTATGATGTGAAATAAGAGTTAAACCATCGTGTTTCCAAAAATCAAATTGTTCACCAATCTGATTGTCCCAAACACGAGATGCATCTTGACGTCCAAAGCGAAGTGCATAATTTTCATTCAGTTTATAATTTAGCCAAAGTTCATCGAGTAGAATGGATAACTTTGTGTCGGAGTTTCCTCCGAATGCAAAATAAGGATGAGATAAGATACTCGCTCTAAAATCAAATTTATCATTAATTTTTGTATCCATATACAGATACATCATAATTCGGGACCAGAATCTATAATGCTCATCCTGTATATGTCCTATTTTAGGATTCATTTTATTCTGATTCCAGTCTAACTCTCCGAGTCTAAAAATAGTCACTACTCCAGGCTTAATCCTATCAATAATATTTTCAGTCTTTTTAGTCTCTTGTTTCCCTTTTTCCTCTTCTAAATGAGCAATCCTTTCTTTAAGCGCATTGAGTTCCTGATAATAATTCTTAATAGAATCTTTTTGCTGAGCGAAAGTTAAGCCTGATACCAAACTTAAGATTAATATTTTTATTTTCATTTCACAGATATTTTATATTTTTTTACATTACTTAAAAAAATCCAAACAGCATCAACTCTTCCACAATGGTAAGTACCACCTCTCAAAATAAAGACCTCTATAAAAACCTCTAAACAAAAGGGAGATTATTATTTTTTTGCAATCCTAATGGTGTAAATTTACAAGGGTCTATAATAACACTTTAACACATCATTACATAAATTACTAATTTTACGGCAAACATAATATTTTATTTATTATTATCCTTATAAAGAGTGGCATAATATCCCTTCTTTTTAAGTAATTCCTGATGCTTTCCTTCCTCTACAATTTTTCCATGAGCCATTACAATAATTTTATCTGCATTTACAATAGTAGAAAGTCTATGGGCAATGATAATAGAGGTTCTATTTTTAGTAATTTTTTGTGTAGCCCTCTGAATCAGTTTCTCTGATTCATTATCAATAGAGGAGGTCGCTTCGTCCAAAATCAGAATACTCGGATCGGTAAGATAGGCTCTTAAAAAAGATAGCAACTGGCGCTGTCCTAATGAAATGGAAGCTCCTCTTTCACTCATCACATAATGATAGCCTCCTGGTAGCCTCTCAATAAATTCATCAACCTCAATTTCCCTGGCAGCCTGGCGTATTTTTTCTATGGGTATGTCTTCCCCCAAAGTAAGATTCTCATAAATAGAACCGTGAAAGAGAAACACATCTTGTGATACCACGCCAATATGGTTTCGCAAGTTATAGAGCTCATATTCTCGAAGGTCTATACCATCCAATAATATCTTTCCTGCATCAATATCATAAAATCGAGTAAGTAATGAAATAATAGTAGATTTCCCTGCACCAGTAGCGCCCACAATAGCTACCGATTCTCCGGGGTTAACTTTAAAACCAATACCTTTGAGAACTTCCTCTTTTTTATGATATGAAAAATATACTTCCTGAAATTCTATACCCCCATATACTTTTTCTCTTATGACCTGCCCCTGATTCGGCATAGCATGATCTGCGTCTATAATGCCCAATACCCTTTCTGCCCCGACCAAACCTCTTTGTATATTATTAAATCTATCTGCAATCTGTCGCAGAGGGCGAATTAACATATTAACAAACTGTATAAAAGCGATCACATCTCCTGGGCTTGCATTGCTATCTGTAAGGGCATTATAGCCTGCATAAAACAATATCAAACCTATACATACCGAAGATATCAATTCTACAATCGGAAAAAACAAAGAAAAGAAAAATACTGTTCGTAAAAGTGCTTTCTTCAAGTGTTTATTAATCTCATCAAACTTATTAAACTCTGCTTGCTGGCGATTAAACACTTGTATCAAAGCCATTCCTGAGAGTCTTTCCTGTACAAAGCTATTTTGCAGAGAGGTCCAATTTCTCTCATCTCCGAAAGCTGTTTTTAACCGCTTTTGAAAGAATCTGGTGATCAATAACATGATAGGCAATAATACCAAAGCGATAAAACTAAGTTGTACATTCACATTAAACATAGCAATCAGCACCAATATCACCCGTAACACATCTCCAAAAACCATTAAAAAACCATCGGTATACACTGTAGCGATGGTCTCAACATCGCCTACCGCACGCGTTACCAATTGCCCAATTGCCATTTTATCGAAAAACGATATTTTAAAGTATATGAGTTTATTATACAAACGTTGGCGAATATCACGAATAACGTTTTGCGATATAAAATTGGAAAGGTAAACCAATCCAAAATTCAATACAGTTTCCGCTATCACTAGGCCTATTAAGAGATAAATATCGTGAATTAGTAGCGTAAAATCCCGCTCTTTGATAATATCATGGTCTATCATATCCTTTGTTAGGATGGGTCGATAGGTTCCCACCAATGCAAATGCAATGGAGATGATAAATGCAGAAATAAACCACCCGCGGAATTTCATTCCTATTCTGAAAAGTCTAACGATTATATTTCCTGTACTTAATTTTTTCATAGCTATATATCAAAGTCATAACCCACCTCTACCAAATACAAGCCATGAGCGGGGGCTGAAATTCCGGCAGCATTCCGATTTTTCTTTTCAATAATATCTCGTATATTTTCTGGCTTTATTTTTTGGGTTCCTATTTCGACCATGGTCCCCACAATGGCTCTCACCATATTTCGGAGAAAACGATCCGCAGAGATCGTAAATTTTAACAACTCTTCTTCCTGCTGTACCCATATTGCTTTTTTTATCTGGCAGAAATTCGTTTTATTATCGGTATGCAACTTGGCAAAGCTTGTAAAATCTTTATATTCAAACAAGATTTCGCAGGCCTCATTCATAGCGTCTATCTCTAATTTCCTGCGCCAAAACTGCCATGAAGAATTTTCTGTAAAGGGATTTTTATGCGTGGAAATATAATATTCATAGGTTCTGTGCAAAGCGCTGAATCGGGCATGAAAATCCTGATCTACCTGAAATATATTGTATACCGCAATACTGGGAGGTAAAAAACTATTCAATCGCGGAACCAAATCTGCGGCCAAATTGTTTTGGGTATCAAAATGGGCATACATTTTTTTAGCGTGAACTCCTGTATCGGTTCTACCAGCACCAACAATTTTAATGTTTTCTCGTAAAAGTATTGTTAATGCATGTTCTAAAGTTTCCTGAACACTGATTTGGTTCGGTTGCTTCTGAAACCCAAAGAAGGACGCCCCATTGTAGGAAAAAACAATAAAATAGCGCAATTTGTTTGTATTTTTGTCTAAATTTTCGATAAGCAAAAATACAAACTCTACCGTAACCGAAAGTAAGCTTCATGAAAAAAATATTATTACTCTCCGACACACATTCTTATATGGATGATCGTATTTTATTCTATGCTGAGCAAGCGGATGAAGTATGGCATGGTGGCGACTTTGGGAATGTGGAAGTAGCCAAAGAACTTCAAGCCCTAAAACCTCTTCGGGGGGTATATGGCAATATCGACGGCACTGAACTCCGGAAAGAATTTCCTGAAACTTTACGTTTTCATTGCGAAGATGTAGAAGTATTGATGATGCATATCGGTGGTTATCCTGGGCGTTATTCTGCTTTAGCCAAGTCTGAAATCAATAAAAAAAAACCGACAATATTTATTTCCGGACATTCTCATATTCTTAAGGTAATGATGGATAAAGAGAAGAATATCCTACATTTAAATCCTGGTGCTTGTGGAAAAATAGGCTGGCATAAGGTTCGCACGCTGCTGCGTTTTACAATCGATAAAAACGAAATAAAAAATCTCGAAGTTATCGAGTTGGGTATAAAATAATATATAATGAAAATAGGTGATCACGTTTCGGTCCTCAACGATAATTTACGAGGAAAAATTATAAAAATTCAGAAAAACCTTATTATTCTTGAGGATGAACACGGCTTTGAGCATAGCTTTAAGCCTGAAGACCTCGTCCCTATTGAACCCGATTTATATACCCCCGATAGTATCTCTGTAAAGCAGGAACCTCAAAAAAAGGTTTCAAAAAAAAATAAAACACAACCGCTGATCTTAGATTTGCATTTTGAGCAACTGGTTTCTAATCCTTGTGATTACACCCCTTGGGAAAGGCTCTTTATTCAGAAAAAAAGGCTGCAGGAAAGCATTAAATTTTGCAGAAAAAATAAAATTAAAAAACTAAAAGTTATTCATGGTATCGGTGACGGGGTTCTCCAAGGAATGGTATTAGAGGTACTGGGTGGAGAAATTGATCTTGAATACGAAGATGGATACTTTTTTAAACATCAATCAGGTGCGATTGACGTTCTTTTGAAATAATTTTTCTTAACGCCTTAAAGGAATTTTTATTAAAAAATAAAAATTTCGGACTTTGATTTTGCTGTTTTAAATTGTGACGCTGCTAATAAAATCTGAAGGTATTTAGAAAATCTAAGCTGCTAAAAGAGAACCAAAGAGTAAATAAAAATAACCTCCTGTGTCCTCTCCCCCTACAATGGTCCTATTCTTGAGCCCTAAAAATTATTTCTGAAACTTCTACAACCTTATAAAATAATTCCATAAAATCATGCAAACACTTAAAATATAAAACAATAGAATAGAAAACATTCCTTATCTTGGCAAAGTAGAACAACGCGAATAAGTAAGAATTTCACACACTATGAAAAGAAAAATTCACCATGATCCAACGTGAGATCTTAAAATACCCCTCTCCCCCATGTTTAACGCCTGATTTGATAAACTTATTGACCCAGCTCTGTTTTTATGATAAAAAAATTGAATCTGCGCAATTACTTTTTGTATTTGGATCCAACATTCTCCATGATGAAATCGGAATGAAGCTGACCAATTTATTACGAGAAAATAAATTTGATATTTTACTCATAACCGGCGGAATAGCAAATTATAATGATTCTCTGTACGAAAATTCTGCTGAATCAGAACTTATATTAAAACATATCCCCCTAGCAGAATTTCCGAAAATACAATTGATAATGGAACGGAAATCGAAAAACACACTAGAAAATGTTAGGTATGCCAATTCCTTATTGAACCTATCCACCATAAAAAAATTGCCTTTCTTTCCCACGCTTATGCATCCATGCGCTCTTATCTAAGCCTTAAAAAATTTTGTAAAGCCGAAGATTTTTATAACCTTCAAATTTGTATTCCCTGGGATGATACCTGTAAAAGAATAACCCAAAATAACTGACATGAAACGGAACGAGGAAAAACCATGGTGTGGGGGGAATTTCTTAGATTTATGAAATATGGTACCCGAGGGGATTTTGCAGTACAAGACGTTCAATCAATATTAAATAAAATCACCTCTATATTAGATAAATTATGAAACCTATTCTCGCCATAGATTGAGACGAAGTGATTGCAGACTCTATTTCTTTAATTTTAGATAAATACAATCACGAGTATCATACTGAAATAACCAAACAGAGCCTTTGGGGAAAGACCGTTTATGATCTTTTACCCGAAGTCCATATTCCGGTTATTAAAAATTATCAAAATTCCGCCGATTTTTACCATCATGTTCCCCTAGTGGAAGGGGCACAGGATGCCGTGGCTATTCTTTCCGAAAAATATAATATTTATATTGTTTCAGCAGCCTTAGAGTTCCCGAATTCTCTTTCTGCCCGATATCACTTCATAGAGACTCATTTCCCAAGTATATCCTGGAGAAATTTAATATTTTGTGCTAATAAATCTTTAATCAAGGCTCATTTTTTAATTGATGATATGGTGGAGAATCTTAAAGACTTTGGAAAATCAGGCTTTCTATTTACCGCTTACCATAACGTCAATATCGACTATCCCTCACGCTTGAACAACTGGGAAGAGATTCTTGAAAGGTTCGGTTGAAAAAATGTTCTAAAGAGATTTTTGAATCCTAATTTTTAGTTGAGCACATGTGTAGAATAAGCCTAATAATGACAGACAAATATCTTACTTATACGAAAGCATTATACACTAACAACTCCACATATAAACATCATACTTTATGGGATCAGGAATTTATAAATCCATAAAGATGATACGCTTATTAAATTTACCGGTCCAAAATACAGAAGTTGAGGAAGGATGAGTTTCTTTGGGAAAAAAATACCCTTGAAGGACCCGATCAAAAGAGATTCTAGAATGCTGGGATTGCATAAAAACAGAATAAAAGTAAAACAACGTATCCCACTTTAGAGAAGAATATTATTGTAATATTTTTATCCTAAATATCAATCTGGCACATGGGCTTTATGAGTAATTGGCTCCAAAAAAAGAAGCATAAAAACAACCTATTTCATAGAGGGCTAATAGAGCAGCCCTTATTTATCTGGTTGATTAGGTAAAAACTAATGCAATGCTTTATTGACTGAAAAAATAAATACTCAAACATCCAAACACATAAAGACAATATGTTTATTGAAAAAATATTTTGATGATTTTGTGGAAGGCTTAATAAAATCTATAGACAAGATATTGTATAACACTATATTTGAAAATACAGAAGAGCTATTGTTCAGGATTGGATGGATGAATCCCTTCAACCCCCTGAACATCTATCTTTAGAATAAAGTATTTTTACAATTAAATCTCTGCAATTTTCAATTCTGCGCGCTCTGTATAGTTTAATTTTTCCTAAATTTGTAGATCAAGCTGAAAGACATGCAAAAACTCTCTCTACTTTTTACAAAAGATGGCCTACAGTGGGCTATAGGTAGCGGCCCTTCTTATTCTGAGAAGGCATTTTTCCAAGATGAGGAGACCCCTGAACACTATATTTCAGAACAACTCACCCAAGCCCTCCAACAAGAAGATATTGGTAAAATTGAAATCATCTCCGCTATCAATCACTTTAGCATGCTGCCTTTTGAATTTGATCAACACCACCTGGGCTATCAGCTTATCTCCTACAATGCCCCTGTGGATCCTGCCAACGAAGAACTGATGATTGCCATTAACAATGAGTTTAATGTCCAGTTCTACTACACCATGCCTACATCTTTTTATGAAAAAATTAAAGCGACTAAAATTCCTTCTGCCTTTAATTTCTCTGGAGAGAAATTTCTAAACCACGCCCTGTTTAAGGATAGTGGACAACAAATTCATATCCACCTATACCATAATCAGGCTGAATTTTTCGCCATTAAAAATAAACAAATATTATTGTATAACAATCTTGATGCTCATTCAGAAGTAGATTTCTTATATTTTATTATGTTTGCAGCCTCCAAATTGAATTTCAATTTTAAAAGTGTGCAATTTTTGGTGTATGGAGAAATTGAAGAGAATGAAACTTTTCTTGGAGAGTTGCAAAAATTTGCGCCTCATGTAGAAATTGTTGAAAAAAACATTAAAAATGAATATAACTTTATCCTTCAATAAAAATGTATAGAATTATTTCGGGAAAATGGAAGGGTAAAAAAATTGCGGCCCCTAAGAACTTTGAAGTTCGCCCTACAACAGATTTTGCTAAAGAAGCTCTATTTAGTATTATAGAACATCGTTTTGATCTTAAATACACCTCTGTCTTAGATCTTTTTGCCGGTATAGGCTCTATTTCTTTAGAATTTGCATCACGGGATACTCGCGACATTAGCTGCGTAGATCTCAATCCCAGGCATTGCAGTTTTATTAACTCAACAGCAAAAGAATTGGGATTTGACAAACAAGTAAACCTTAGCCGTGGTGATGTCTTCGACTGGATTAAAAAAGAAAGAAATCATGGTAAACGCTACAATATTGTATTTGCAGATCCTCCTTTTGACATGGAGAAAGCAAAGTACGAAGAACTGATAGAATGCATTCTACAAAAAAATATACTCGCCGAAAACGGTATTTTTATACTGGAGCACCAATCGAGACAGAAATTTGAACATCCTGCTCTTCAGGACACTCGGAAGTATGGAAATGTAAGCTTTAGTTTTTTCATTAAAAAAGATTAGTAAAAAGCAAAAATAAGCAAAACGGTTAAAACCTTTGCTATGCAAGGCTTTATAAAAAGAGTAGTCTCAGTTCGGAAGTCGGTGTCTGATAGGTTTTGGTCTAAAAATGACAAGGTTAGGTTACTAATTCGTTACCGATTGACAAAGGCAACAGTGTGGTTTAACTGATTATATTTCAGTCTTTTGCGCCCTTTTCTACGTTCCCTTGTAACTCAATGTAATTTAATTTTAAACGTTAAACATTTGAGTTATGGAGCAGACAAAAAAATCGACGTTCAAAC
>NZ_JAAABJ010000536.1 GCF_009904105.1 Elizabethkingia argenteiflava
AGCAAAGATAAAATAGAAAGATGGATTTTACCTCATTTAAGCAAAGGAAAAAGAGGCTTTTCGACGAGATATGATCTGGTAAAAATAATTCAGCTTATTATAAAACGCCTGAAAACAGGCTGTCAGTGGCGTGAATTAAGTTTGAAAGAATATTTTGACAAAGAGAAAATCTGCTGGCAAAGCATTTACTATTATTTCAATAAATGGAGCAAAGATGGCTCTTTCAG
>NZ_JAAABJ010000537.1 GCF_009904105.1 Elizabethkingia argenteiflava
CGCTATTAAATACTTTTATATATCATAATATCCTGATAGCTTGATGTAGGGGTACTTGAGACCTGCTTTACGATCTTTGTTGCTCCAGTGAAGGGCGTCTCAACATCATAATTATACTCGATCCATTCCAACAATTCGAGTATTGAAGATTTATTAGACGTGAAGTAGATATATGAAGTTTTGGTTAAAACGTTCAGGACGTCTAAATAGTTTGTCAATTTCCAGTAATTTTTATTCGAGAAACCAATATTTCACAACTCTGCGGACACTTATCCATTCACATCAATTTTACAAGTACATTTCAGGGTTTATCCACTAGAATAGCTTCAAAAATAACTTCTTTTACCATGATTCAATACCTTAATTTTTTTGTCTTTAATAGAAGTTTAAATAGGTTAAAAGTGAATTTGTTCTAAATGCACAACAGGTATATATTATAGATTAATGAGTTGCATATAAAAATCTGATTTCAGATTTATTAAAGGTTCGTTAAATTTTGTTAATCCATGATATTGTATTGTAATCTAAATGTACATTTGCTACTTTAAAATGAGAACCTATATAGTATACTTTTTAACTAGTTTATTTCTACTTTTCGTAGTGGAAAGTAAGCTTGATGTTAAAACATCACGGAATGATTATTCTGGTCATACTTCTCATCATATGCCTAAAAAAGCTAACCGCCTCAATCAGACTTTTGAAAAACTGTCTGTTCAGCAGATGGCAGATAGTATTGATAATTCCAGTCTTGAGCTTATCGAAAATGATTTTCAATTGTCTGATGTTTTGACGGTGATTGTAGCTTCTACAGGAATTTTTAGCTTGGTATATATTTTTGGACTAAAAAGCAATAAACAGTTTAGGCCTGATATTTATGGTTCAGTATTGGTGTTTACTGCCAAAAAATTTATTCTGATCCGTTCCATTAGAATTTAAAATTTCATTTTTTGTCTTATTTCTGTCTGATTTCAGGTGGAGGTATTGATATGTATATACTGGTAATCATTATCTTATCCTTTATTACCATTTTATTTAGACTAAACATTAACGATTTATATAAACTCTAGAATTATGATGAGAAGAGTTGCCTCAGGCATTGCGCTAAGCATCCTCCTGTTGGCTGTTGGCTGCAACAAGAAAAAAGAAGAAAAGGAAGAAGGCTCAATATATCCAGTGACCTTTCCTGTAGTAATGGATACTGTAATTAACAAAGAATACGTTGCCCAGGTTCAATCCGTAAAAAACATTGAAGTGAGAGCCCAGGAGAAAGGTATTCTTGAGAAAATCTTTGTAGATGAGGGGCAGTATGTACAAGCAGGACAGACCCTTTTCAGAATTATGCCTAAGTTGTATAGGGCAGAGCTATTGAAAGCTAAAGCTGAAGTGGAACAGGCTACTATTGGACTTAAAAATGCAAGTACCTTAGCGGATAATAATATTGTATCCAGTAATGAAAGAGCAATGGCAAAAGCCAAATTGGATGCTGCCAATGCAGAAATGAAACTTGCCCAGATCCATTTGTCATTTACTGATATCAAAGCTCCGTTCTCAGGAATCATTAACAGACTTCCCCTAAAATTGGGAAGCCTTGTAGATGAGGGGGATTTGCTGACCTCATTATCCGATAATACCAATGTGTATACTTATTTTAATGTTTCAGAACCTGAGTATCTAAGTTATCAGACTCATGCTGCCGACAGGGGAAGTGATCAGGTATCACTGATTATGGCTAATGGAGAAATGTATCCACAAAAGGGTATTATCCAGACCATTGAAGGAGAATTTGATAATGAAACCGGCAATATTGCTTTCCGTGGTAAGTTCCCAAATCCGGATAAGCTTTTGAGAAACGGAGAAACTGCGAAAGTACAGATGACGCTGCCGGTTCATGATGCTTTGATTATTCCGCAGAAAGCAACATATGAAATTCAGGATCAGAAATATGTATTTGTTATTGATAAAAAAGGAACGGCAAGGTCCCGAAATATTAAAATAGCTTATGAACTTCCTGATCTCTATGTAGTAGGTTCAGGACTTTCAAAGGGAGATCAGATTCTCCTGGAAGGTGTTCAGAAAGTCAAAGACGACCAAAAACTGAAAATAAAATTCGAGGATCCTAAAAAGGTTCTTCAGTCATTGAAGTTAAAAGCAGAGTAGTATGTTTAAGAAATTCATTCGTAGACCTGTTCTGTCTATTGTAATCTCATTGATTATTGTGTTTTTAGGATTTTTGTCACTGGTAAAGCTTCCGGTGACCCAATTTCCATCCATTTCTCCGCCTAAAGTAAATATTACGGCGGAATATCCGGGAGCTAACAACGAATTGTTGATTAAATCGGTAATTATTCCTCTAGAAAGAGGTCTGAACGGTGTTCCCGGTATGAAATATATGTCTTCTAACGCGGGGAATGATGGTGAAGCTGCTATTCAGATTGTATTTGACTTGGGAACAGATCCCAATGTAGCAGCTGTAAACGTTCAGAACCGTGTATCTTCAGTGGTCAACAAGCTTCCTCCTTTGGTAGTGCGTGAGGGAGTGAAAATTACCCGTGAAGAGCCTAATATGTTGATGTACATTAATTTGTATAGTGATGATCCTAAAGCTGATCAGAAATTTCTTTTTAACTATGCTGATATTAACTTAATGTCAGAGTTGAGAAGGGTAAGTGGAGTAGGTTTTGCAGATATTCTGGGAACCCGTGAATATGCCATGAGGATTTGGCTGAATCCGGATAGACTTACTGCCTACAGTATTTCAGCTGATGAAGTAATGGAGGCCTTGAACCAACAGAGTCTGGAGGCTTCACCAGGAAAAACGGGAGATAGTTCAGGGAAGAGGGCACAGTCTTTTGAATATGTTTTAAAATATTCGGGACGTTTCAATAATGAGAAAGATTACGGAAATATTATTTTAAAAGCAAAACCAAACGGGGAATTTGTAAGACTAAAAGATGTTGCAGATATAGAATTCGGAAGTTCGATGTATGATATCTATTCCACTCTGAATGGAAAGCCTTCCGCAGCAATTACGGTAAAGCAATCCTATGGGTCTAATGCCAGTGACGTTATCAAGAATGTAAAAGCACTGATGTCAAATCTTGAGAAAAATATTTTTCCTAAAGGAATGCATTATGAGATCAGTTATGATGTTTCCAAATTCCTTGATGCTTCAATGGAAAAAGTGGTGCATACTTTATTTGAGGCCTTTGTATTGGTGGCAATTGTTGTATTCCTTTTCCTTGGAGACTGGCGCTCAACTCTGATTCCTGCGTTGGCAGTTCCGGTTTCATTGATAGGAACCTTTGCTGTAATGTCAGCATTTGGAATTACACTAAACATGATTTCGCTTTTTGCCTTGGTAATGGCGATTGGGTTGGTAGTAGATGATGCGATTGTAGTAATTGAAGCAGTTCATGCCAAAATGGAAGAAAAAAATCTCTCTCCTTTGAAAGCTACCGAAGAAGCTATGCATGATATCAGTGGGGCTATTATTGCCATTACCTTGGTAATGACATCGGTATTTATCCCGATTGCATTTATGTCAGGACCGGTTGGCATCTTTTACCGTCAGTTTTCCATTACAATGGTTTCTTCCATTATCTTATCAGGAGTGGTAGCGCTGACGTTGACGCCAGCATTGTGTGCTTTGATTTTAAAGAATAATCACGGAAAAGCTAAAAAGAAAAGCCCGATTACTCTTTTTCTGGATAAATTCAGTAATTTATTTACAAAGGGGGCGGGCAGATATGAGAAAATGCTTAATAAAACAGTTACTAAAAAGGCCATTACATTACCATTGTTATTGACTTTTTGTGCCGGTACTTATTTCCTGAGCAACTCACTTCCGTCTGGATTTATTCCGAGTGAGGATCAGGGGATGATCTATGCAATTATTCAGACTCCTCCGGGCTCTACATTAGAGAGGACCAACCAGATTGCAAGAGAATTATTAAAAGAATCAGAAGGAGTTGATGGGGTGGAATCCGTTTCTTCATTGGCAGGATATGAAATTTTAACTGAAGGGACAGGATCCAACTCGGGAACCTGCCTGATCAATCTTAAAAGCTGGGACGAACGTAAAGAATCTACATCTGAAATTATTGAAAAACTGGAAGAAAAAGCTAAGAATATTTCGGGAGCCAATATTGAATTCTTCCAGCCCCCTTCTGTTCCGGGGTATGGAGCAGCCGGAGGTTTTGAACTCCGTTTACTGGATCAAGCCGGAAGTGGGGATTATCATAAGATGGAACAGGTGAGTAATGATTTTGTAAAAGAACTGAAAAAACGTCCCGAATTGGGATCAGCATTTACATTCTATTCTGCGAGTTTCCCGCAATATATGTTAAGGATTGATAATGATCTTGCAGAGCAGAAAGGAGTAACGATTGAAAAGGCGATGGATAATCTATCCACCCTTATCGGATCCAATTATGAGACGAGTTTCATCCGCTTCGACAGACCTTATAAGGTTATCGTACAGGCGGGACCTCAATATCGTGCATTGCCGACAGATTTGTTGAAATTATATGTCAAAAATGATAAAGACCAGATGGTTCCATATTCAGATTTCATGAGATTGGAAAAAGTGTATGGTTTATCTGAGATGACAAGACATAATATGTATAACTCTGCTCAGGTAAGTGGTACTCCTGCAAAGGGATATAGTAGTGGACAGGCAATTAAAGCAATTCAGGAGGTTGCAGATAAAACACTTCCAAGAGGTTTTGGTATTGACTGGGCTGGTATTTCAAAAGATGAGGTAAGCCGTGGAAATGAAGCTGTTTTTGTCTTTCTGGTATGTTTAGGCTTTGTTTATCTAATTCTTTCTGCTCAATATGAAAGTTTTATTATTCCGTTGCCGGTGATTTTATCCCTTCCTGTAGGGATTTTTGGAGCATTTTTATGCTTAAAGCTTTTAGGATTGGAAAATAACATTTATGCCCAGGTGGCGATGGTTATGCTTATTGGACTTTTAGGTAAAAATGCAGTATTGATTGTGGAATTTGCTGTGCAGAAAAAAGCGGAGGAAGGAATTCCTGTTGCGCAGGCGGCCATAGAAGGAGCGACAATCCGTTTTCGTCCGATTTTGATGACATCCTTTGCTTTTATTGCCGGATTGATTCCGCTGGTAATTGCTACAGGCCCTGGAGCAGTGGGTAACCGGACCATTGGAACAGCCGCCGCCGGAGGGATGCTGATAGGAACTATTTTCGGGTTGATGGTTATTCCAGGGTTGTACTATATCTTCGGAACTATTGCTGAAAAGTCTAAACTGGCGAGATATGAAGAAGAAAATCCTTTAACAGAACAAATTGAACCTTATGAACATGACGGAAAATTTGAAGATTAAAAATATAATCACATCTATTGCTTTATCGCTTGTTCTGGCAAGTTGTAAAGCCCCGATGGCAACAGTCATAAAAGATGAAGTAAAGCAAAACCTGCCTCAAAACTTTAATCAGGAAGAACAGGAGGATGCTAATAATAACAGTGGAAAAACTCCATGGAGAGAGTTCTTTACTGATGTGAATCTGATAAATCTGATTGAGATCGCCTTAAAAAACAACCAAGATCTATTAATTACCCTTCAGGAAATTGAGATTGCCAAAAGTGGTCTTTTAGCCAAAAAAGGAAGATTGAGTCCTACCGTCTCTGCAGGAATAGGGACAGGGCTAAAAAAAGCTGGTCGCTATACCAGTGAAGGAGCGGGAGATATTAGTACAGAAATGGAACCCGGAAAAAAAATACCCGATCCATTGGCTAATTTTGAAGGTGGATTAACAGCAAATTGGGAAATCGATATCTGGAAAAAGCTCAGAACTGAAAAAGAATCAGCAGTAGCTCATTACCTTTCTACGGTTGAAGGAAAAAACTTTGTATTATCCAATCTTATTGAAGAAGTAGCAGAGAATTACTATGAATTATTGGCTCTGGACAATCAATTGGACATTATTCGGCAGTATATTAAGCTTCAGCAAAAAGCGTTGGAAATTTCCAAAATTCAAAAAGAGGCTGCTGCTGTAACAGAACTGGGGGTAAAGAAATTTGAAGCAGAGCTGGCTAAATCAAAAGCATCAGAATATACTATCCGTCAAGAAATTACTGAAAAGGAGAATGAAATTAATGCCCTGTTAGGAAGATATCCACAGCCGATTGTAAGAGCAAAGGAAAGTTTTATGTCAACAATTCCTCAGAAAGTTTATACGGGAATTCCGTCGCAGCTCTTGGCCAACCGTCCTGATATCAAGCAGGCAGAACTGGCATTGAAAGCCTCAAAACTGGATGTAGAAGCTGCAAGAAAAGAGTTTTATCCTTCCCTTGAGATTTCTGCAACATTGGGGCTGGAAGCTTTTAAACCATCTTATCTTGTGAAAATTCCCGAGTCTATCGCTTATAACCTGGTAGGAGAGTTAGCGGGGCCACTTATTAATAAAAGTGCTATCAAAGCTAACTTTCAGACTGCTGATGCCAAGCAGATTCAGGCCTTGTATGAATATGATAAGACTATATTAAATGCCTATCTGGATGTAGCCAATATGATGTCGAGAATTAAAAATATAGATCAGTATTATCAGTTGAAGTCTCAGGAGACCAAAGCTCTGGATCAGTCTATTGATATTGCCAATCAATTGTTCCGGAATTCCAGAGCGGATTATCTTGAAGTTCTTTTGAACCAAAGAGATGCGCTGGATGCTAAAATGGAATTGATAGAAGCTAAACAAAAGCAGCTGAGCAAAGTAGTTGACATCTATAAGAGCTTAGGAGGTGGCTGGAAATAAGAAATATCATAATATTCAATCAATAAACAGTTAATGTTTGGAGACTGTCTCAAAAGGACAGTCTTTTTTTGTTTTGCTAAAAAAACAATTTTCATATTTTTGAACATCTTAAGAAACGCATTAATAATCGTCTAAAAATAGTCTTTAGGTAGTTTTTGTTATTTTTTTCAGGTTGTGGGCAATAGCAGGTATGCCGGTTTCTACCTCCGACCTTGTTTTTATTTCTAAGCATAAATCGTTTAAAATTGTTGTTGTGTCTGAGTTCCGCAAAAATGGTTTCTGCATCTTGGCATCTTTGCTTTTGTGTTTGAAAACTGGGCAAAATGCTGTTGGTTTTTGCGCATAGGTACTGAAAGAGTGATGTTGGGATTTTCAGAAATGTTATATAAAGGGCGTATATCTTTAATATGCTGATTTTTTTAATCATTGAATTTTTTTTGCGGCATAATTAGCAGCTTTATCTCCATCAAGACAAAGAAATATTTTTCCTTTGAATTTTTCATATCTACGGGTAAATTTATCTGTGAGATATTCACCTCTTTGAAATAGATTTAGTTCAGATTTTAGCTTACTCCTGGCTATTGAATGTCCCTCAATATATACAATAAATCAGCAGGTTTTAAGTTTAAGTATTGATTGCATAAATAGGTAGTATTTCCCTTTTTTATTCTCCTGTTTTTTCCCCTTTAGAAATAATTTTGTTTAAAATTACTGATCATTCAAGGGTTATTTTCTTTTGAAATAATATTAAAACCATGCGATTGAAAGATCTATGGAGGTTTTCTTCTTCATAATGAAGCAATAGATTTATAATCTCTTACAATTGCTATTTATTAAGCTCTTGCCACGATTTAGGTTTTGTTATTTCTTATTTTTCAACGAAGAAAACAAGAAATACAGGTATCTGAAAGGATAACAAAAAAGCTTCAAATAATGGCTTTATATTAACTAAATACAGAAAACCTATACAAAAAAAATATGCATTTTATTTTTTTTATTAAATTTAAAAAAACGAAGTTGTTTAAACTTATTTATATAAGAAAGAGTTTCGAGAAAAACAGCAAATTTGAATTGCACATCAAATAACTAATAATCTGGAACTCATCAGCAAAGATAAAATAGAACAATGGATTTTACCTCATTTAAGCAAAGGAAAAAGAGGCTTTTCGACGAGATATGATCTGGTAAAAATAATTC
>NZ_JAAABJ010000056.1 GCF_009904105.1 Elizabethkingia argenteiflava
ATGAGCCAGCACTTAGACTACGCACGGCCTTCTTCGTTTTACCGTTCTTACGGTTAATTTGCTCGTTAAGTTTATCTTGAGCAAGGTGGTATTCAAGCTAACCGGACATCATAGATTCCAGAAAGTGATTCACCATTGGAGCCAGAACCCCATCGGTGCCAGTCTTTTTTTTTCCAGAATAAAGGCCGGCAATAGCCTCATTCTTAAAAGACTCAAAGTCAAATTCTTCTTGTGCCATAAGATATTATATTTAAATAAAGATAATGTTTATGACACAGTTCGCGATACACCCTCTATTTTTTTTAAAGAAATCTTTAAATTTCTTTTGTGTAATACTTGTTTCAATCATACGGAATACGATAGATTTATCTTTGTCGTTCAGCTCCGTAATGAGTCTTATCTGTCCATTGTACGATTTTATCCATAGTAATACTCTAGAATCTGGAGAACTTGTCCCATAGTACTGCCGAAGTCTCTATCTGTCCGTTCGCTATTTGGAGTAATGGGAAATTCCCAATCGACTTCGGCAGTTCCTTCTTTTTTCAGAATGTCTTTTATTTTCTTAAACGCTTGTTATTGTTGGTTAAACTCATAGTGAATACCTTATTATTTGCTTACCAATTAGTTCCCGGAATACAATAGATAACTGTAATTCAGAATTAATTGACCTATATTCTGCAGTAATATTCAGCGCTAACAGCTTCAGATCATATCGAAGTTGTTTAAACTTATTTACACAAAAAGAGTTCCGAGAAAATTAGCAAATTTGTATTGCAATTTAAATAACTAATAATCTGGAACTCATCAGTAAAGATAAAATAGAAAGGTGGATTTTACCTCA
>NZ_JAAABJ010000538.1 GCF_009904105.1 Elizabethkingia argenteiflava
ACTATATATGAGCAATCCTCTGGTTTTACAGTAGTTTATTTTATCCATATCTGCTAAAGTCCCTCTATATAAAATATAAATCTAATTTACTATTAGATAGCTTTTTAGTTTAAGTCGACTATCTGCACCAAATTTAAAATCACCTGTGTGTCTTTTGACATGTACTCTAAATGAACGTATTCATAAGGTCCATTGAAATTATGCCCCCCCGCAAAAATATGATGTCAAGTTAATCCCTTATAGTTTATCCTAGATACATCGGTACCTCCGCGTTTAGGCTTAATATTGGGCTTTACTCCGGTGAGCTTCATCGCTTCCTCGGCAAAATC
>NZ_JAAABJ010000539.1 GCF_009904105.1 Elizabethkingia argenteiflava
TTATTTCCTTAGATTCACATTGCAATGATTGTATTTCTTGACCGAAACTACGAATCCAATTCAAAATAGTGACATTGCTAACATCTAAAATCCTGCAGATTGATCTAAAGCCCAAGCCTTCAAGATAAAGTTGAAGCGCTTTTTTTTTGATTGTTTTAGAATATTCACCCCCTCTTTTATATACCGTAAAAATAAATCCACAATTTTTACATATGTATCTTTAAAAATTCCTGACAATACCGATTTTTACTTTTTCAGACTGATAACATTATGACAATCCATTTTTTATATTATCTTTACTTAAAAACACAATCCTATATTTAGCAATACCCGATTCAGAAATCAAGGTGATAAAGTGAATGACAAGAAACTTCATCGGATTTATAAGCAAGCAGGATTATCATTGAGAAAAAAATCTAAGAAGCGAA
>NZ_JAAABJ010000540.1 GCF_009904105.1 Elizabethkingia argenteiflava
GTTTGAACGTCGATTTTTTTGTCTGCTCCATAACTCAAATGTTTAACGTTTAAAATTAAATTACATTGAGTTACAAGGGAACGTAGAAAAGGGCGCAAAAGACTGAAATATAATCAGTTAAACCACAATGTTACCTTTATCAATCGGTAACGAATTAGTAACCTAACCTTGTCATTTTTAGACCAAAACCTATCAGACACCGACTTCCGAACTGAGACTACTCTTTTCATAAAGCCTTGTATAGCAAAGGTTTTAACCGTTTTGCTTATTTTTGCTTTTTACTAATCTTTTTTATTTAAAAAATTTAAATCATCTCTGAAAATATAAAACAGGATAGAAGGACTTAGCATGGGCTCCCAGATTACAAGCATTACCATCCACATGCAAGTATAAGATATTCTTAAATTGATTTAAAGCTAAAAGCTCACCCCATTTTGTAGAGGGCATATATTTTATACAGTAAAATGATTCATCTTCTTATTAGCATAATATTAAAAACAGGGGTTAATTCTATATAAGTAATATTTTTATGTAATTTTAACCTTTTTTTATTGAATATATTTTATATATTAGGCTGTATTTATAATAATTAAAAATGACATCCGAGAGCGAAATCCGAAAAGCTAACGAGTAGAAATAAAATTATTTAAAGATGAAAAAAAATAGAATCGTTGAAAGACAAAAAGTTTAACAAACAGGCATTAGCCCTTATAAAAGGAGAGGGGTTATGCTGAGGAATCGAAGAGTCGGCAAAAGCTGATTCTAAAACGCTAAATTTAACTAAGGTTAGAGCCGCTGGAAAACTTAAAACAGAAGGTAATAGTGATGATTCAGATTGGGCTTGATGTTAAAATAAAAAAAAGAGGAATTATCTTCCTTTTTTATCTTTTTTGTCATGTTCTATAAATAGAAATGTTTCTATTTACAATTTAGATGGTGTAAGTATAGGCTATGCTAAATTCTTATTTAATAAAACCAATCATATAGCCTATTATAGTTTAGGGGGTAAAAAATATGCGGGTTTTAATTTTAATAAAGTTGATAACAAGTATGGAAAAAAAGAAATTTTTCTCATTATGAATAATAATGCGGGTAATTTGATATATGAAGGATTGTTTAAAATTAAAAATTATAATTTATACCTCTATAATCTATCTTCTTACCAATCTATTTTAAAAGAACTTGTTTAAACTTATAGTTTTCTGAGGAATAAAATAACAAAAGCAATATAATGCAAAGAATACCATGTTTTATTACAGAAGTTTCAAATCGTATGAATAATGCTTTGAAACTATCCAACCAAGCATTTGCTTTCTCTATTTTGAACCTTCGTTTATATAATTCTTCATCAAAATAATAATAATTCTTGGCTGTTTTATTATTCCTGAGATTGGTTTTAATATTGGCGATTATTTCTTCTTTTTCTAAGATTTGTCTTAAATTCTCACTATCAAATCCTGCATCAGCATTGAGAAACAATCCTTTATGATCTATTTCTGCTGCGCTTAGAAGTGACAGAATTTCTTTCAAAGTACCTTCTATTTGGTATAAATCGTGATGATGCCCACTTTTTGGACTTCCCATTGACAACATTTGTCCCTGGTTATCACACAGAAAAATGCTGTTGGTGGGTTTTGCCTTTTTTCTACCCTGATAGCCTAGCTTTTCACCTCCCATTCGGCTTGGGGTGTGGCTGCCGTCCAACTGAACGCTTGACATCTCCAATTTTCTTTTATTAAGAAGCAAAAGACCTATCCAAACCTTTCTGAAAGAGCTGTCTTTGCTCCATTTATTGAAATAATAGTAAATGCTTTGCCAGCAGATTTTCTCTTTGTCAAAATATTCTTTCAAACTTAATTCACGCCACTGACAGCCTGTTTTCAGGCGTTTTACAATAAGCTCAATTATTTTTACCAGATCATATCTTGTCGAAAAGCCTCTTTTTCCTTTACTTAAATGAGGTAAAATCCATTGTTCTATTTTATCTTTGCTGGTGATTTCCAGATTATTAGTTATTTAAATTGCAATACAAAATTGCTAATTTTCTCGGAACTCTTTTTGTTTAATTAAGTTTAAACAACTTCGTTTAAATTTATATCCTAAAAAAGTATTTTATATTTGTATTTAAATATTAAAATCACAAAAACATTAAAATGAATTTTTTAACAGGAAAAGAATTAAACGAAAAAATATATGATATCATTTATAACTCCGAAAA
>NZ_JAAABJ010000541.1 GCF_009904105.1 Elizabethkingia argenteiflava
AGTAATGGGCTATTCCCGAGACCGTTTTTATCGATTCAAAGAACTGTATGAGCAAGGAGCTGAATTAGCATTACAGGAAATCTCCAGAAGAAAGCCAGTATTAAAGAATCGTGTAGATGAAGTTATTTAAAAGGCTGTTATATAGCCATTGAGAACCCTGCTTTGGGGCAGCTTAGAGTAAGTAATGAACTTAAAAAGCAAGGTTTCTTTGTATCACCAGGTGGAGTCAGAAGTATTTGGTTAAGACACGATCTAAATACGTTTAAACTAAGATTAAAAGCCCTAGAAGCCAAATCTGCTCAAGATGGTGTAGTTCTTACTGAATCTCAACTTTCAGCACTAGAAAGGGCTAAGGAAGAGAAAAAAGCTCATGGAGAAATTGAAACTCATCATCCTGGATATTTAGGAGCTCAAG
>NZ_JAAABJ010000542.1 GCF_009904105.1 Elizabethkingia argenteiflava
CTGTTTTGCTATTTTTTATATGGAATTCTGCAAGCTCATTAATAACTGTTTGTATATCAGATTCATTTTTAGAAAAAGCGTTTTCAACAGCCTTAATATAACATGGCTCAATCTTTTGAGCACAATAGTTCAATAGTTGATTTATAACATTTTCACTTCTATTGTGTTCCTTTGCTAACCAATATGCTAAATACAGAATGCTATCTCTACCATAAGAGCCTTTCATAGGTCTTATATTATTGTCCCTTTCTTTTTGAAGGTGTTCTAATCCTTTTAAAAAAATTGGCTCAGACTTTTCCATTAACTCTGGAAAATAAGTCATTATAAAAATATATAGCGAGCCAATATCCGA
>NZ_JAAABJ010000057.1 GCF_009904105.1 Elizabethkingia argenteiflava
GCTCTTCTATCCTGAATTACAGGAGTTCTTGTTGCGAACAGATGACACCACTATTCAAAGCTAAAGGAGAGCAAATAATCAAGGTCTAAATCACTCTCATGGAGCCTTAGGCTTTTGCAGGATAAGAATGATGCATACCAATACTGTAATTTTTGCTTTTGTTTGTAATTCATTTTTCTTTGCTGCTTATTATAGTATCAAAAGGTTATTAAAGGCCCGTATGTATAGCGATACGCTATCATGGATAAATTTCTGGACTTGGCAGCTGATGATAGTCGCCAGCTGGGTGACTTTTGCAATGGGCTTCAATACATCAAAGGAATAAGCAGAACACGAGTGGCCGATTGATATATTAATAGCTTATTCGTGGATCATCTTAGGTGTTAACAAGATTGAGACGATAGCCAAAAGAATAGTAATACATTTATATGTA
>NZ_JAAABJ010000543.1 GCF_009904105.1 Elizabethkingia argenteiflava
ACCAAACCTGAATTATTCCAAATCCGATACTATTAATAAGCAATACTGCTCTATTCTAATCCTTCTCAAATATCTACTGCGCTTCCCTTGGTTAACTTGTTATCGTTTGGGAGTGCAAAAATAGAAAAAAAATATTAATTACAAAACTTTTTTTTCTAAAAATTTCAAGAATATATTTGTTAATGATCTCTGCTCTTACCTTCATTGTAAAGGTGAGTACAAAGGTATAATAACTATCTCTAAAAACAAATTATAGAGAGCGTATGACTTTAAATTGTGGAAATCTTTATCGCCAAAAGTTATTATATATAGTGCATTAGCTTATTTAACATAGTTATCCACAATATCCATATTAACCTATAAGGTTATTAAATAGGAGTTGATCATGGTTGAGATAAGTATATTTAAGCCCCTTTAAATTCATTCTTTTCCTCAAATTTTCAAAATCTTCTGCCGCCCCTACCTCTACTCCTATCACTGCGGGACCGCTTTCTTTATTGTTTTTTTTGGAAAACTGGAAATAGGTGATATCATTATTATCTCCCAAAACATGGGTAACAAACTCTTTTAAAGCACCTGGCCGCTGAGGAAACTCTAAAAGGAAATAGTGTTTTAAGCCTTCATATAGTAAGGACCTTTCTTTTATTTCCTGCATTCTATCAATATCATTATTACTGCCACTTACAATACATACTACATTTTTTCCTCTTATTTCTTCTTTAAGATAGTCTAAACCTGCAATAGAAAGGGCACCCGCAGGCTCTACAACGATTGCATCCTTATTGTAAAGCTGTAAAATAGTAGAACAAACTTTACCTTCAGGTACTAATATCACCTCATCTAAGAAGCTTCTACACAGTTCAAATGTCAACTCCCCCACTTTTTTTACAGAGGCCCCATCAACAAATCTATCTATAGAAGGCAATTCTATAGGCTTTTTTTCTCTAAGAGCAAGGGACATAGAAGGAGCGCCTTCCGGTTCTACTCCTATGATCTTGGTATCAGGAGATACCGATTTTATAAATGCGCTAACTCCGGCACATAATCCTCCACCTCCATTCGGAATCAGAATGTAATCTATCTTTTTTAAGTCTTTATAGAGTTCTACTCCGACGGTCCCTTGACCTTCTATAATTTTTTCATGGTCAAAAGGTGGAACAAAAATTTTTTCATTCTCTTGTGTATATTGCTTCGCAGCAACAGCACAATCATCAAAAGTATCGCCTATGAGTATAATTTCAATATTAGCTCCTCCGAACATTCTGGTTTGTTCAATTTTCTGTTTAGGGGTTATACTGGGCATAAAAATCACACCCTTCACATTCAATTTATTGCAACTATAAGCTACCCCCTGTGCATGATTACCCGCACTCGCACATACCACCCCTTTACTCAATTCTCTTTCTGTTAATGAAATCATCATATTATACGCTCCCCTCAATTTATAGGAACGTACGACCTGAAGATCCTCTCTCTTTAAATAAAGAGAACATTCATATTTTTGCGAAAGATGCTGATTAAGTTGCAAGGGAGTGTGATCCACCACTTCTTGTAAACGTTGGGCTGCTTCTAAAAAATTTAAATTAATCATGATTACTCTAATCCTATAATATTAGGCGATTATTATTTATTATAAGGTTTTATATTTACAAAATCAATCTCCCTCTTATAAGGAAGAAAGAGATTGATTTGAGAATATCGCTATACCTCTTGATTTTCAGGTCTAAGTCCTCTTACCGCCTTACCAGCCTGCCACATTTCACTCTGCTCAAGCTCTTTTAATTCTTGATTTAATTTTTCCCGATAATCTTCTTGTGAGTTACTATCTATTGAACGTTGAGACTCTTCTCCAGAAGATACACTCCTATAGAGTTCCTCAAATAAGGGCTTACTCACGTCTCTGAATTTCTTCCACCAATCCAATGCTCCCCTCTGTGCGGTAGTAGAACAATTGGCATACATCCAATCCATACCGTTTTCGGCTACTAAAGGCATCAAAGACTGGGTTAACTCTTCCACTGTTTCATTAAATGCCTCCGATGGCGAATGTCCATTTGCTCTTAACACCTCATATTGTGCCGCAAAAATGCCCTGTATAGCGCCCATCAATGTTCCTCGTTCTCCAGTCAGATCAGAGAACACCTCTTTCCTAAAGTCAGTTTGGAATAAATAACCGCTTCCCACAGCAATTCCTAAAGCCAATACACGTTCTTTAGCTCTACCTGTTGCATCTTGATAAATAGCATATGAACTATTAAGCCCTCTACCTTGTAAAAACATACGACGCAAAGAAGTTCCCGATCCTTTAGGGGCTACCAAAAAAACATCTACATCTTTAGGGGGTACAATGCCTGTTTGTTCATTAAAAGTAATCCCAAATCCGTGAGAAAAATATAAGGCTTTACCTGGTGTTAAGTGTTTTTTTACCTGGGGCCATAATTCTATTTGTGCAGCATCACTCAACAAGTAACAAATAATACTCCCACGCTGTAATGCTTCCTCTATTTCAAATAGATCTTCTCCTGGTATAAATCCGTCTGCTACCGCCTTATCCCAAGTCTTTGAATTTTTACGCTGCCCCACAATAACCCTAATACCATTATCTTTTTGATTTAGGGCTTGTCCAGGTCCCTGAACCCCATAGCCGATAACAGCTACCACTTCTTCACTAAGAACTTCCCTAGCTTTACTTAGCGGAAATTCTTCTCTGGTTACGACGGTCTCCTCTACACCTCCAAAATTAATTGTTGCCATTTTATTTAATTTTTATTATTTAGTTATTTTTTTTGTTTTGTAATTCACATTGTGAATACCTTATCGTTTTGACCGAGAAATTGATTCTCCTGTACTTCTTCCCCAGGTTCTTTTGCTTCAAAAGCTTTGATTTTTTTATGAAATCCTTCACTTTTTTTAATAATAGCCACACGTGCACTCCGAACAAACTCTATTAATCCATATTCGTCAAATACTTTTATCAACTTATTTACTTCTTCTTGATGCCCCGTAGCTTCAAATACAGTAAAATCTTCTCTAATGGCTAAAACCCTGGCTCCATATTCCCGCAATAAGCGCTCTACTTTTATTTTTTCTGTCACTTGCCGGGTAGGAACTTTAAAAAGCGCCATTTCCTGCCAAATAATCTCCTGATCGGTATTGTAATAGGCTTTCAGCACCTCGACTTGTTTTTCTATCTGTCGGCATAGTTTACGAACGACTTCTTCGGTTTCATCTATTAAAATTGCAAATCGGTGAATACCTGGAATCTCTGAAGCCGTTGTATTTAAACTATCTATATTGATTTTTCTTCTTGAAAATATGATGGTAATACGAGCCAATAACCCGATCTGATCTTCGGCATAAACGGTAATTGTATACTGCTGTTTCATTTTTTTATTTTGGTTAAGCTTTTTACTTATGCTCAGGATTACTTAAGTCTAATTTCTGCTACACTACAACCTTGTGGAACCATCGGAAAGACATTATTTTCTTTACCCACCTTTACTTCTAATACATAGGGACCCCTGTGGTCTAACATTGTTTTTAATGCCTTTTTTAGATCCGGACGAGCATGAATGGAGTTTCCTTGGATACCATAAGCACCGGCTAAGGCTACAAAGTCGGGGCTGGTAATATTGACCGCTGAATATCTACGGTCATGAAATAATTCCTGCCATTGCCTTACCATCCCTAAAAATTCATTATTTAGAATCAATATTTTAACCTCCACTCCGTACTGCATAATAGTACCCAACTCTTGTAACGTCATTTGAAAACCTCCATCTCCGACGATTGCGATAACTTCTCTATCCGAGGATGCATATTTAGCACCAATAGCAGCAGGAAGTCCAAACCCCATAGTTCCTAAGCCCCCTGAGGTAATATTGGAACGGGACTTATTGAATTTAGCATACCGACAGGTCACCATCTGGTGTTGCCCGACGTCGGTAACCAAAATAGCATTTCCTTGGGTAATTTCATTTAGCATATCTATTACTTCCGCCATTGATAAAACTTCTCCTGTAGGGTGTTTTTCTGGTTGAATACATACCCTCTCCTCCTGGGATTGGTATTGCTTAAATACGCCTAACCATTTGCTATGCTTATTACTTTTGATAAGATCGGTCAGAAGAGGCAGGGTTTCTTTACAATCTCCCCAAACAGAAACTGTGGTTTTTACATTTTTATCGACTTCAGTAGGATCTATATCCAGATGGATGATCTGGGCTTGCTTCGCATATTTATCAAGTCTCCCAGTTACCCGATCATCGAAGCGCATTCCCACAGCTATAAGTACATCGCATTGATTGGTTAAAACATTGGGACCATAATTTCCGTGCATTCCCAGCATACCTACTCCCAAAGGGTGGTGCGTGGGTATGGCACTCTCTCCCATGATAGTCCAAGCTGCAGGAAAGTTACCCTTTTCTATAAAGTTGAGAAACTCTTTTTCAGCTTTTCCCAATATGACTCCCTGTCCGAAAATAACAAAAGGTTTTTTGGCTTTATTAATAATTTCGGCAGCCTTTTCTATATATTCATTCCTTATAATAGGCTTTGGTCGGTAACTGCGCAGGTGTTTACATTTTGTATATCCTGGGTATTTAAATGACTGAAGTTGTGCATTTTTAGTTACATCAATTAATACAGGACCTGGTCTTCCTGAACTTGCAATAAAAAATGCTTTTGCCAGTACTGATGGAATTTGAGAAGCTTCTGTTACCTGATAATTCCATTTGGTCACAGGCATAGTAACGTTAATAACATCTGTTTCCTGAAAAGCATCTGTACCCAATAAATGTGCATAAACCTGTCCCGTGATACAGACTAGTGGTGTGGAATCTATCTGTGCGTCTGCTAAACCTGTCACCAGGTTGGTCGCTCCAGGTCCACTTGTTGCAAAAGCAACGCCTACTTTTCCGCTTGCGCGGGCATAGCCTTGAGCTGCATGAATCCCACCTTGCTCATGCCTCACTAAAATATGCTCCAAAATACCTTCGCAGTCATACAAAGCATCATAAATGGGTATTATCGCCCCTCCGGGATAACCGAAAATGGTGCGAACACCTTCAACTACCAAGGCATCTAACAGGGCCTGAGATCCGGTAATTGTATCTCCTGTTTCAAAAAGATTATTTTTTTCTTTCAGTGTGGTTTTATCTTTTAATTGAATAGCTTCCATAGTTGTATTTTTGAATTGTTTTTAGCTTAATCTTCATCGGTTACACACCCTTGGGAGGCATCTTTTACCAATTTTGCATATTTATAAAGTACCCCACTGCTAACTTTTAGGGGCGGCTGTTTCCATTCCGCTTTTCTTCTGGCGATCTCTGCTTCAGAAATTTTTAGACTCAGCTGATTATTTACAGCATCAATTTCAATTTTATCACCATCTTTTACCATAGCAATCAGCCCTCCTTCGTAAGCCTCAGGTGTAATATGCCCGACGACAAAACCATGAGTCCCGCCACTAAACCTCCCATCGGTAATCAGCGCAACAGATTTTCCCAAACCCGCCCCTATGATAGCTGATGTTGGTTTCAGCATTTCTGGCATCCCTGGGGCTCCTTTGGGGCCTTCATTTTTAATTACGACCACATCTCCAGGCTTTACAACACCCGAAGAAATCCCTTCTATCAGTTTTTTTTCGCCATCAAAAACACGTGCGGGCCCCTCAAAACGCTCTCCTTCTTTTCCACTAATCTTGGCTACACTTCCTTTTTCAGCGAGATTACCATATAATATTTGCAAATGACCCGTTTCTTTTAAAGGACGCCCCAAGGGGTAAATAATATCTTGGCGTTCAAAATCCAAATCAGGCACCTTTTCTAAATTTTCAGCGATTGTTTGCCCGGTAACACTCAAACAACTACCCTCTATTAAGTTATTGTTGAGTAAATATTTCATCACCGCAGGAATGCCGCCCTTGTAATGCAGATCTTGCATCAGGTATTTTCCGCTAGGCTTAAAATCAGCCAACACAGGAACTCTATCACTAATCTTTTGGAAATCATCTTGAGATAATGAAACCCCTACACTTTTGGCCATAGCTAATAAATGTAATACAGCATTGGTACTCCCTCCCAATGTCATAATAAGGGTAATAGCATTTTTAAAAGCTTGAGGAGACATAATATCGCGAGGCTTTATATCTTTCTCCATTAATATACGAATGTAGCGCCCCGCACTTTCACATTCTTCTTTCTTCTCTGGACTCAATGCAGGATTGCTACTGGAATAGGGAAGGCTCATCCCCAGTGCCTCGATTGCTGCTGCCATGGTATTCGCCGTATACATGCCACCACAAGCTCCAGCTCCTGGACAGCTGTTTTTGACAACCCCTTTAAAGTCCTCTTCATCTAACTGACCCGCTATTTTTTGACCCAACGCTTCAAAAGCTGAGACTATATTGAGATCCTGACCTTTATAGTGCCCCGGAGCAATAGTGCCTCCATACACCATGAGAGAAGGTCTATTTAAACGCCCCATAGCGATAAGAGCACCTGGCATATTTTTATCACATCCCGGCACTGCAATTAAGGCATCGTAATACTGGGCACCACATACCGTTTCAATGGAATCTGCTATTACATCTCTGCTCACCAGAGAATAACGCATTCCATCTGTACCGTTACTCATCCCATCACTTACCCCAATGGTATTAAAAATAAGCCCTACTAAATCGTTCTTCCACACTCCACTTTTTACATGTTGGGATAAGCTATTCAAATGCATATTACAGGGGTTTCCGTCATACCCCATACTCACAATGCCTACTTGGGCCTTCTTAAGGTCTTGATCTGTTAAGCCTAAAGCGTATAGTTGAGCTTGGGCTGCCGGCTGTGTGGGATCTTGGGTAATTGTTTTTGAATATCGGTTTAGTTTCATTCGTCTTATTTTTATTTTTTTGTTTTCTATTAATTATTCATCTCTAAATAGACATTTCGTTGTTTTCGGCCATAAAAAAAGCGGCTTTCTCTATGAATCGAGAAAGCCGCTTTTGCTTTTATAAGTTAATGCTTACTTAAACACATATCGCCCCGATTCAAAACTTTTGTTCTGAATAATAATGACAATAATATTAATGACTAATCTCGCCACTGTGGTTTAATATTTAAGTAAGATTTATTTTTAGGATTTTGTTGAAACAAAGGTAACAGGTTTTGGGAGATATCCAATTTTTTTTTTAGATTTATTTTTGTTTTTATATTCTCAGAGGGATAAATATATTGCATATTCTAAAAAAATAGTGTGTCTTATTATATTAAAAGCAAGAATATCTCTCAATTCATGCCTTTCTGGCGATTTGGAAGAAACGGTTGAAATTAGGAGTCATTTAAAGAATAAGTCTATATACCTACTATATTTTCAAGTAAAAGGGTACAAAAAAAGGATGCTATAAAAATATCCCAGACAATTTTTAGAAGCAGACCTTTATTCTATGAAACGCTATTCATGGGTAAGTCCAATGGTGAAAAAGAATAGTCTGTAGAAGTTAACATTTTTACATCCCACAAAAAACAGCCTTTTTTGAAAGAAGGCTTTTAACTAATATAATTAAGGTATACGAAGGACTGAAAATAATTACATATAAAGTAATGTACAGCCTATATCCCTTTCAATAAAAAGGAAAATACTTTTCTCCCAAAAAGAAAAATGCTATAAATTGATTGATTTGGTGTTTCTCCCTTTAACCTAAAGATTTATTTTCCTTTAATTTTTCTGCGTCTGCCTATTGCATTTAACAAAAGTCTATACAAAGCATAACCTGCTAAAAAACCCAAGGTATCGGCTACGACATCTAAAAATTCCATAGCCCTACCCATGTGCATCTCGTCCTGAAGGATTTCAGTCAGCACTGCAAAGCTCATGAGGATTTGAAAAAAAGTAAAGCATTTGAGTTTAGGAAAGGCTGCAATGGTTAGAAAGCCCAAGGTAGCAAATACTGAAAAATGGGCTACTTTGTCAAAGCCCGGAAATAAAAACCAATGTTCCATTTCTTCTGATCCGGGCTTCAGTAGCAAATAGGTAAGAAACACCCAATATATGGGCAAGATCTTTCGTGATATTTTCGTTAATCTATCCAATTAAACTCTGATAATTCTCAGCAGATAAAAGATCAGAGATCTCGGCATCTTCAGCTATTTCAAGTTTGATAATCCAGCCTTTTCCATAAGGGTCTTGGTTCACAAGTTCAGGAGCATCTTCCAAGTCTGCATTAAACTCAATTACCTTACCCGAAAGCGGCAAGAAAAGATCGGAAACGGTTTTTACAGCTTCTACAGATCCAAAAACTTCGCCCGCAGAGAGATTTTCATCTACGGAATCTACATCTACAAAAACAATGTCCCCTAATTCGCTTTGTGCGAAATCTGTAATACCTATAACAGCAGTATTGCCATCAATTTTAACCCATTCGTGATCTTTGGTGTACTTTAATTCTGAAGGAATATTCATTTTCAATTTTTATTATTGTCCAAATTTAATTCAAAAATTGGAGGCTGCAAAATTTACCAAGCCTATATTATATTAAATTTTAAAGGAAAAAATCACCCAATGGGTCATGATAGATAAGAGACTAGAATAGTTGGTTTAGTTCTGCAAAAAAGAAAAAAGTACCAACAAGCACATCACCTGCATATTTTACATTTACGCTGTTCAGTCGAAATAAAAAAACACATAATATCCGAGAGGTCAAAATGCTCACTTTATTTTTAGTTAGAGTGGTTTTGGATCCGCAATATGATACATTGAGGGAGTAAATTTTATTCTCTTGTTTAGAAAAAAATTCTGATTTCAGAAAACAGGTAACTATGATGCTGTTAAATATGATTAATCAATAGGATGTAAAGGATAAAAATAGGAGAGGAAGAAAATCACAATCTTTTTTCGTGGTACAATATGGAGAAGTCTGATGTTCAAAAGAAATACCTCTTCATTTTGAAAAAAGCTGTTTAGAGGAGGAGCACAGAGACTTGGCAGTTTGTATTTTTTTTAAAGATTGTATTCTGCTGAATGAGGGATACTCCGAACTATAAGATAAGCAGAACATCATCACTAAGGAAGGAGTGTCGCTATAACGACTACAAGATTCTGTAAATATAGATGAATTAAGAGCCATATTTAGAATAGAGACTTTACCAGAATTCCTTAACAAGTTTAAAAAAAAAAAACTTATTCACAAACAAAAAATGATTTTTATTTGTCATATTTTTCAATGCTTTTTATAGAGGTCTGGGTCTAACTATTTTCTACTGTATAACAAATGTAATCCTAAAAAATAGAGTATAACGAAGAAGATTCATGAATTCCTTCCTTAGTTTAGGGCATCTAAATATTTTTCAGAATCTGTTTCACCAAGTTTTCCACATTTATTCCTGGGTCAGCCTTTAATATTTTATCCGCTATCTTTTCGGATGCTTTGCGTCCAATCCCGAGCACTTCCAAAGCAGACAAGGCTTCTTCTTTGGTTTTATTATCCGTAATTGCCCAAGAAGAAGCCTCTCCCACATCGCTATACTTTTGCATTTTGTCTCTAAGATCTACAATAATCCGCTCAGCAGTTTTAGCCCCTATACCTTTTATTTTTTGTAAGACAAGACTATTTTTATTGAGTATGGCGTTCGCGATATCGTAGACTTCCAAAGATGAGAGTAAGATTAATGCGGATACGGCTCCTACCCCATTGACGCTGATGAGTAAATTGAAGACTTCTTTTTCCGTAAGTGTACTAAAGCCAAAAAGCAACTGGGCATCTTCTCTAAAAATTTGCTGGATATAAAGAAATACATCCTGGCCTGAACTCAGCTTCTGAGATGTCTGTAAGCTTATTCCCACGTAATAACCTATACCGTTAACATCTATGATCACATAGGTGGGGGCCAATTCATATACTTTTCCTCTTAGAAAATTAATCATATCTTTTTTTAAATTCTTTAATAAATATAGACATTTGAGATCAAAATAAAAAGCACCTTTTTTTCAAAAGATGCTTTTTATAAACACATTATTTAATCTATTTTTTCTCTCGTTTTTCTTTTACCTGAGCATCCAATACCGCAATAGTGGCAAGATTAACAATCTCCTCAACACTGGAACGCATTTGCAAAATATGTACGGGCTTATTTAACCCCATTAAGATAGGTCCAATGGTTTGAGAAACCTTCATTCCACGAATAATTTTATACGATAAATTCGCTGATTCTAGATTTGGAAATACAAAACAATTCGCAGGTTTATCTCCTAATTTGGAGAACGGATAATCACTCAGATGATCTTTGTTCATGGCAAAGTCTGGCTGTATCTCTCCATCCACCACCATTTTTGGATATTTTTCATGCAGAATTTGTACCGCCTTAGCCACTTTTTTAGAAGTTTCAGAATAGCCAGAGAAATTTTCAAAAGATAACATCGCAATCCGAGGTTCTATAGCTAAGGATCTCACACTATAATCCAACATCCTAGCAATGCCGACTAAATCTTCAGACGTAGGCTCTTGAATAATAGAAGTATCTGCAAAAAAATAAGGTTGCTTGTTGGTTAAGATCATCATCATCGCCGATACTTTACTGACGCCCTGATCTTTTTCGATAACTTCTAAAACAGGCTTTAATACGGTTGAATAATTTTTAGAAAAGCCTACAATAAGAGCATCGGTATCACCATGTCGCAACATCAAAGGTCCAAAGTAGTCTCTACTCCTTACAAATCTCTTTGCTTTATACTCATTGATCCCTTTTCTATTCCGAAGATTCCACAGGCTTTCTCTATACTCTCTCCTTTTTTCCTTCTGATCATCGCTATTGGGATCTACAATAGGCAGTTCAATATCAATTCCATATTTTTTCTTGGCTTCTTCGATAAGCTTTCTCTCTCCTAATAAAATAGGTTTTGCAATACCTTCTTCTGCCAGAATTTGGGCTGCCTTCAGTACGTTATATTCTTCGGCGTTGCCTAAAGTTACCCTTTTAGGATTCGATTTTGCACGATTTTGCATCATTCTCAGAAGCTTATCATCTTTATTCATCCTATCGATTAAACTCTGCTCATACGCTTCAAAGTCCTCTATAGGACGAGCCGCTACTCCACTTGTAATAGCAGCCTTGGCTACAGCAAGAGAAACATCGGTTAACAATCGGTTATCAAAAGGCTTGGGAATAAAGTATTCTCTACCAAAACTAAGGCTTTTGGCATTGTAGGCCAACACCACCATTTCAGGAACAGTTTTTTTGGCAATTTCAGCAATGGCATAGACGGCTGCAATTTTCATATCCTCATTAATTGCCGTAGCCTGAACATCTAAAGCGCCCCGGAAAATATAAGGAAAGCCCAATACATTATTCACCTGATTAGGGAAATCGCTTCTTCCGGTAGCCATAATTACATCCTCACGGGTTTGCTGTGCTAATTGGTAGTCAATTTCAGGCGTTGGATTGGCTAACGCGAAAACGATAGGATTATCACTCATAGAGCTTAACATCTCGGGGGTCATAATATTTCCCTTAGATAAGCCTATGAAAACATCGGCTCCTGTAAGAGCTTCTGCTAATGTTTCAATATCTGTTTTTGCAACAAAATCTAATTTTTCTGCAGTAAGATTCTCCCGCTTATGATTAATGACTCCTTTGGAATCACACATCAGAACATTTTCTTTTTTGAGGCCTAAATTAATATAGAGTTTTGTACAAGCAATAGCTGCAGCGCCTGCACCGTTGACCACAACTTTCACTTCTTCTATTTTTTTCTCAGCTATTTCTAAAGCATTCAGCAATGCTGCGGCAGAAATAATGGCCGTACCATGCTGATCATCGTGCATTAAAGGAATGTCTAATTCTTCTTTAAGCCTTCTTTCAATTTCAAAAGCTTCAGGAGCTTTTATATCTTCTAAGTTAATTCCGCCAAAGGTAGGTGCTATGGCTTTAACTACTTCTATAAACTTATCGGGATCTTTTTCATTAATTTCAATATCAAAAACATTGATATCTGCAAATATCTTGAACAGCAAACCCTTTCCTTCCATTACCGGCTTCGAGGCTTCGGCTCCAATATCACCCAACCCCAAAACGGCTGTACCATTCGAAATAACAGCTACCAAATTACCTTTTCCCGTATAATCATAGGCATGGGATACGTTTCTGTGAATCTCCATACAAGGCTCGGCTACTCCAGGAGAATAGGCCAGCGACAAGTCTCTCTGAGTGGCATGCGGTTTGGAAGGTATAACTTCAATCTTCCCTCTGGGTTCTGCTTTATGATAATCGAGAGCGGCCTTCTTTAATCTTTCTTGATCTCGTTGATTCATTAATTTTATTTTTTAGTATTTAAAGTTGGAAAGATATTTTCTACATGATATTGCACTAAGTTGATAATAGGGCGCTGTACAATAATTCCAAAATTTAGATTATAGTGAGCGGTGACTGTTTTTAGGATATCTCCATACACATAGGCGATGGAGCCTATAAAGTTTATCTCCGCATCTTTAACTTCGCTATAGGGTAAAAGCTGAAACTCTATATAATTCTTGAACTCTTCATAGATAAGATTCTGAATAAAAGGATGGTCTTTCCAGCGAGCTACAAATTTATTAAACTTAGCAAAGTATGCATTTACCATATCTTCCTGATACATTTTTTTTAGAAGTAGCTCTATATTAAGCTCGGGATACTCTTTTCTAAATTCACGCTCTAAGGAAGGAGGTAGCTTCTTCATAAAGAAGTTTTTTACAATACGTTTTCCCATAGCACTACCAGAGCCCTCGTCTCCAAGCATAAACCCCAAAGATGGAAGTTCTACTTTGATATCTTTTCCATCGAAATAGCAAGAGTTAGAACCTGTTCCTAAAATACAAACCATTGTAGGTTTACCTCTGTACGCAGCATAGGCCGCCCCTATTAGGTCCTCTTTAACTAAGATTTGTGCTTTTTGAAAAACTTGTTGGAGATGTTTCTGTACAATTTGGCAATTTTCTTCCAGACCACAGCCTGACCCATAAAAAAACAGATGTTTTATCTCTTCTCTTATAGCTCCTAATTCTTTATTTTTATTAATTTCTATAGGAATGAGATGAGCTGCTGTATTATTAGGATTAAAACCAGTAGTTACCGTTCTCAATATTTCCTCACCTGAAGCCTTTAAAATTACCCAGTCGCACTTAGTAGATCCTCCGTCTACAATTGCTATCATGTAAAAAATTTTGAGCTGCTAAATTAAAAAAATTATACGACTTCTGGTTCAAAATCTTATTTGGATTGCAACCAATTTTTTATTTCCTCTTCAAGATATCTCATCTGTAATTGGAAGGCTTCAATAAAATCATCGGGTATAGGATTTCCCCCCGCGCATGTCTCTAGATCCCATAATTCTCTTGAAAAGATTTCATATTCTTGAAATACACGCTTGAAACGGGGATTTTTATCCTCCAATTCACGAATTTTATCTTGATATTTTATGAATTTACTTGAGTACCCCGAAGATTTCATGATGATTCTGTGTTTAATTTCGTCATATGTTAAATGTAAAGATATTTTTGTTTCCTAAGTCAATTTTAACATTCACTTACCAGATTTTAACATTAAATCTTACATTTGCACCATACTATTTCCCGATTATTTACCTGTATGATGAAACAAAAACAAATATTATTTTTTATTTTAGCCGGAGGCTTAAGTGCTCTGGTTGAGTTATCACTTATGAAAACTTTCAGTCACTATCTACCTTCTTATATCCCCTTAGAAAAGAACTGGCACGGAATCTCCTATCCTCTGAGTAACATCATCTCCACAACCTTCGCTGTTATTTTTAATTACCTCCTCAGTATAGGTTTTGTATTTGAGAGGGGACGACATTCAAAAAAAAGAGAATTCACCTACTTTATGTTTGTTTCGTTTCTTTCAACCTTATTAAGCCTGGTCGTCTTCAATATTCTTTTCAATCGTATCATCCACACCCCTATCAATTTGATCGTATATACTTTGAGCCCTATCATATTGTGCAAAGTCCTGGCTATCATCCTTATTTCTATTCTCAACTTTAGCATTAAGAAGAAACTTATTTTTAACGGTTAAATTAAGCAATGGCAAAGCTTCTCAATTATATATGGCGTATTTGGTTTCTTATCCTGGCCACCTTGGCTACACTGCTATGTGGCATTTTTACCTACCCTCTTTCCTTTAGTGAGAAAACTTTTAAGGCTTGTTACTTTTTTATCCGCATATGGTGTCTTATCCTATTCTATGGGATGGGATTTCGCTATGAATTTAATTCTCCTAAGGGGAAACAAGTCTGTAAGAATGAAAAATACATTTTTATCTCAAACCACACATCAACAATGGATATTATGCTCATGTGCATACTTCACCCTCATCATCCTATCTGTTTTGTAGGAAAAAAAGAATTGGTGAAGATTCCTGTTTTCGGAAGCATCTACAAAAGAATCTGTGTAACAGTAGACCGTAAGAGTATAAAAAGTAGAGCTGAAGTCCTCCACCAATGTTCCCAACGATTACAAAAAGGACAGAATATAGTAATTTATCCTGAAGGGGGCGCTCCCGACGACACCTCACTGATATTAGATAATTTTAAGGATGGTGCTTTTAGTCTCTCTTCTCAAAAAGGATTCCCTATTGCTGTATATACTTTTATAGGATTGAAAGAGATGTTTCCTTTTGACTTTGGTAAGGGCTACCCCGGAAAAGTAAAAGTGATTTTAAATGATATACTACCTTCTCATAAAAATAAGAATAACTTGAAAAAAAACGCATTTGAATTGATATATAAAAGTATTTGTGTTAAGAAATAATTTATATTTGTGTCACTAAACTTTTTTATCAAAAAAATTACTCCTATGCTAGATCACCGCGATAAAACCAACTGGGGACAGTTTACTTCCCTCGTTTTGGTATTTTTCTTTTGGGGCTTTGTTGCTGCAAGTAACGATATTTTAATTCCCGTTTTCAAAAAAACATTTAACCTTTCCAATTTTCAGAGCCAACTGGTCACCTCTGCTTATTATATTGCTTATACAGTGGGAACTCTTCTTTACCTACTCATCTCAAGAATATTGAAATATGACATCCTCAATAAAATAGGCTATAAAAACGGGCTTATTATAGGTCTTTTAATCTCCGCATCAGGTTCCCTTATATTTATCCCCGCAGCCAACACACAGTCCTTCATCTTAATGATTAGTGCGTTATTTGTAGTAGGACTGGGGTTTTCTTTACAACAAACCGTTGCCAACCCCTTAGCTATTGCGATAGGTCCGACTAAAACAGGTTCTCAACGCCTGACAATGGCAGGAGGAATTAATAATTTCGGAACCACTATAGGCCCCTTGATCGTAGCTTTTGCTATTTTTGGTTCTGCAGCTGTATCCAATGAAACTGCAGATATTGAAAGTGTTAAAATCCCCTATCTGGTATTAGGGGCTACTTTTATTTTAGCTGCGATTTTCCTAAAATTCTCCTCTCTTCCGAATGTAGCTGAAACTGAAGAGGTGGAAAAAAATAATGCACAACAACCAGCCCGTTCTTCTGTATTACAATACCCTCAATTGGTGCTCGGTATGCTGGCTATCTTTGTATATGTAGGGGTAGAGGTATCCACAGCCAGCCATTTACCCATTTATATGGAAAAAGAAATGGGGTTTAGCACCCAAGCTGCAGCGCCTTTTATCTCTTTATATTGGGCCAGCCTTATGATCGGTCGTTGGGGTGGAGCTGTCAGTGCTTTTGAGATAAAGGGAAATACTAAGAAGCTTTTAAAATTTTTAGCCCCTTATTTAGCCTTTATTGTTTTCTTGGTGGTAAATGCTATCGCAAAGCACGATTTAACGGATTTTTATATCTACCCTGCTATCATAATAGTCATGATTATTGCAGAAATTTTCACCAAAGGAAACCCGATAAGAATGATTATAATATTCTCCCTCATGGGAATTTTAGCATTAGCTATTGGCACCCTTACATCGGGTATGGTGTCTGTGTATGCTTATACCAGCACAGGGCTATTTTGCAGTACCCTATGGCCTTCTATCTTTACCGTAGCTATTGCAGGACTTGGAAAACATACCAATCAAGGATCTAATTTTTTAATTATGATGATTATGGGCGGTGGATTAATCGCACCTTTACAGGGGCGTATAGCCGATTCTGTAAATGTACATTTCAGCTATATCGTCGGTATATTATGCTTCTTATATTTAGTATTTTATGCTGTTAAGATAAAGGGTGCGCTAAAAGAACAAGGAATTGACTTTGATAATAATACCCCACAGTGAAAACTCCAGAAAAACTAATACACAAAAAAAGATTTTGGGCAAGCCTTTGGCTTGCCCAATTTTTTATATTTTACCTGCTTTCCAAAATGGATCGGGCCGTGTTTTTTTTCGAAAAAATTTTCATTGAAACACAAAATGTAAGAGTTAATGCCTTTAAAAATATATTTTTTTCTATCGGTGACGTACTTTATATTTTATCCGGTATTTTTCTTGCTATTACCTGTTTATTTCTATGGAAAAGAAATGCCCGAAAAAAAATATGGATAGGATTATTAATGGGGATTAATGTTTTATACTTTATATACCAATTATTCTGGGGAATGATGTATTTTCAGCAGCCTTTATTAAGCCGGGATAAGATTAAACCTCTGGATACCGAACAGCTGAAACCTTTGGCGGAATATTATTTACAAAAATGCTGGACGCTCCGGAAAAGAAATCCGGACAAAATATACCGCTTAAACTCCACCACTACATTGGAACAGGAAATAAAAAGACAACAGCAAGCAATTGCCAGGCAATATGGTAAAGGAGATTCTATTCAAATATGCTTTAAACCCAGCCTATACGGACGGCTCATGAATTATACAGGGATTCTGGGGTATTACAATCCTTTTACTTCTGAATCCCAATACAACCCTTATCTACCCGACATACAGATCCCTTTTACTTTAGCACATGAAACGTCCCATCAAATAGGATTTGCAAGAGAGGAAGAAGCTAATTTTATCGGATTCCTCATCGGAGAAAACTCAACAGATGAAAATCTAAAATACAGTGCTTATTGGTTTGCTTTCAAAACAATTTTATACAATATATCTAGAAAGGACAAAAATTACAGTCTACAAATATTAAAAAATCTTCCTAAGCCTTTACTGAATGATTATAAAGCAGAAGTGAAGTTTTATAGAGAACACCAAGGAAGAATTCAGAAATTCTTCTCCCTTACCAATAATCTTTTCCTAAAAAGCAACCGTCAAGATGGCAGTATTTCTTATAATTATTTCATCTATCTTCTGATGGACTACCACAAAGAAAAAGGATTGCACCTAAAGATGCAATCCCAAAAACACAAATGATGAAAAAAAATTTATTGCTTTGTGGGCAATAGGATACCCGATTAAAGCGATGTAAAATTACAATAATTTTATAAAAAAACAAATATTTTGATATAAAAATAAACTCTTATTTTTTGTATAGCGATAAATAAAATCAATTATTATAGAATAGAATAAGAATAAAGACTTATAATTATATATTATTTGTAAATATTCTTAATAAGAATAATAAAAAGAATCGGCAAAATACCGATTCTTTTTTTAGTAGCGGGGACACGACTCGAACGTGCGACCTTCGGGTTATGAGCCCGACGAGCTACCTACTGCTCCACCCCGCGATATATCTTCTGTCCGTACAGACTCTGTAGCGAAGACGGGACTTGAACCCGTGACCTTTGGGTTATGAATCCAACGCTCTAACCACCTGAGCTACCTCGCCGTTTTGGTGGTGCAAATATACAAAATATTTTTAATCCACCAAAAATTATTTTAATTTTAATATAGCCAATACTTCTGAGAAATTATTAGGCTTTGCTACGATCTTATTTTTTGCATCTAATAGAAAGTAAGTCGGGGTAGCATGCACATTAAAAAGCTCCGAAGCACTACTGTTCCATCCCTTTAATTCGCTATCATTAATCCAAGGAAGCGATTTCGCTCTAGTAAGATAAGCGTCGGCATCAGCATCGAAAGATAAACCTATGACCTGTACTCCATGTGCCTGCAGGGTTTTATAACTTTGGATAATTTTCGGCAATTCGGCCTCACAATGAGAGCAGGTAGATGACCAAAACATCACCAGTTTTTTATTGGCTTTGACATCGTGAATACTCTTTGCGGTAGTATTTAATGGATTTACAAATTTATAGTCGGGCATTACCTTTCCCATCATCACATTATCATTGGACTTAATCGTTGTAACCAGACGATCCGATACAGTACATTTCAAAGCTTTTGCTTGTGATAGATATTTATTTTTGAGACTCTCCATTCCGTAGATATCAAATAGATCGATGAATTCAGATAAAACCGTTTGCCCTCTTGGGGATTCGATCTCTAGGGTAGTGAGCAACTTTTCCACATCCCGATGAATGGTTTCTTTCTTAGAATAGGACAAATAATTATACAATACCTGTCTTAGCTGTGCGGAAGATTCCAAGTACTCGGGGGAAGTGTTGATAAATTTGATATAGTCTTCCTGCTTTAAGGATGTATCTCCTAACACATAAGCTTGAAGCTTTTGGGTGTAATACTGTAAAAAGGGGTAGGAGTTCATATCCACCCCCTGACGACCAGTAGAAAGCTTTGTTATTTCTTTTCTCAGGGCACTTCCAAACGCTGAATTCGTTTCATAAAAATTCTGCATTTGGAGGAGCACAGGAAGTATTTGCTCCTTTTTCTTGGCATCATTCTGATAAGATGTAAAAGATTGATTAACCGCATCAGAAAATTCGATTTCAGAAATTTTATTTTGGTTTAACTTAGCCTCGGCAGATACATCTGTATTTTCAGAGACCAGCATAAAAGCTGTATTGGTGTCGGGGAAATATACCTTCATAAGTCCTGAATAGGGTGTTGTCACTTTAAAATTCCAGTTATTTTTCGACTTTACTCCACTGGCTGCTATTACCTCTTTAGATCCGTTATAAGAATAAAGAAAAGCATGGGTAGCCGTAAAAGTAGAAGGAACTCCAACTTGCACCGAAAACTGTGCAGATACTACTGAGAAAAACTCCAGTAGTGCTATCGCGAAAAACTTCTTTTTCATAAAATATTAAGGTATAAAATTTAACATTAGGTTTTTTAGGTGTCTTATTGCAGCTGATTCGCTATTTTTTCTCTGGTCAACACAATTTCTGAATGCTGATCAATATCATACATGTAATCTTCTAAAACTTTTTCTGTTGTACCTCTAAGTCCCCTAGCTCCCAAACCTTTTTCCATAGTGGCCTCTACAATGGCTTCAACAGCATGATCCGTAAATTCCAATTTTACATTATCCATTTTGAAAAGCTGTGTAAACTGATTCACAATAGAATTTTTAGGCTCTTTCATGATTCTAATCATTGCCTCTTTAGTTAATTTATCTAAGTAGGTAATAATCGGAAAGCGCCCTAAAAGTTCGGGAATTAAACCAAAACTCCTTAGATCGATCGCATTAATCTTTTCTAAAATATATTCTTCTTCATCCGTTTTATTAATTTTTTCACTACTAAAACCAATTGCTTGTTTATTGAGGCGCCTTTCAATAATTTCTTTAATACCATCAAAAGCTCCTCCAGCAATGAATAAGATATTTTGAGTATTGACCTGTATATATTTTTGATCAGGGTGCTTTCTACCCCCTTGAGGCGGTACATTTACAATACTTCCCTCCAGCAACTTGAGTAAACCCTGTTGAACACCTTCTCCTGAAACATCCCGGGTAATGCTAGGATTATCTGATTTCCGTGCAATCTTATCGATTTCGTCTATGAAAACAATCCCTCTCTCAGCCCTTTCAACATCATAATCAGCTACCATTAAAAGGCGAGAAAGAATACTCTCCACATCTTCTCCTACATAACCTGCTTCAGTTAAAATGGTAGCATCTACAATACAGAAAGGCACATTTAATTCCTTAGCAATCGTCTTGGCCAGCAAGGTTTTACCAGTTCCTGTCTCTCCTACCATTAGAATATTAGATTTTTCCAATTCCACCTCTCTGTCGGTATTCTCAACGTGCATTAACCTTTTATAATGGTTATATACCGCTATGGATAATTGTTTTTTAGCCTGTTCTTGACCGATAACATATTGATCCAAAAATTCTTTTATCTCCCTCGGTTTTTTTAAATTTTCTATATTATAATCTGAAGGGTTTATATTATTTTTAGTGGGACCTGCAAGCATATTATAAGCTTGCTCAATACAATGATTACAGATATAACCGTTATTACCCGACACTAATATTTCTACTTCTTCTTTTTTTCTTCCACAAAAAGAACATTGGTTAGGACTCATGTAAGTTTATTTTAATTTTCACTGATGCAAAAATGCCTAGAAAAATCTAAGCATTTGCAATTTTTTCTTGAATTTTTTGATATGCTTCAGGTGATAGTTTCAATCGATCATTGGAAAAATCCATATCATGTATTTGTTGAAGGGGGATAAGATGAATATGGGCATGAGGGACTTCTAGCCCTACTACTGATAAACCTACTCTTTTACAGGATATGGCAGCCCCCACCTTCTTCGCCACGCGCTGTGCGAACCCAAAAAGATCTTTAAATTCTTCGGATTCCAGATCGAAGATAAGATCCACTTCTTTTTTAGGAATGACCAACGTATGGCCTTCTACTAAAGGCATTACATCCAAAAAAGCCAAATGCTTTTCATCTTCCATAACCTTATAGGCTGGGATTTCGCCATTTACTATTTTAGTGAAAATACTACTCATCTTCTCACTTTTTTCTAATTTAAACTAATATCTAATACTTCAAACGACAATTTATTTCCATTTGGCAGAGTAATATCTGCAAGTTCTCCGACAGCCTTTCCCAACAGTCCCTTTGCAATCGGAGTGTTAATAGAGATTCTACCCGTTTTTAAATCACTTTCGTTATCTGGCACTAAAGTAAATATTTGTATTTGTTGGGTCGCTTTATTTTTAAGTTTTACAGTACAGAGAATGGATACTTTTGAGGTGTCCAACTGACTTTCATCAATTACTTTTGAAGTAGCAATACTATCTTTTAATTTGGATATCCTCATTTCTAGCATACCTTGAGCTTCTTTTGCTGCATCGTATTCAGCATTTTCGGATAAGTCTCCTTTATCCCGAGCTTCTGCAATTTGTTGTGTAATTTTAGGTCTTTCGATCATTTCCAACTGCTCAAGTTCGGCCTTCATTTTCTCTAAACCTTCTTTAGTTACATAACTCATAATATAATATTTTATGTTAGTATAAATAAAATATCCGACCTTTGCCGGATACTCATGTCTTGATTAATTCCAGCAAATATATAATTTATTTTCTATAAAAAGAAATATTAAACATCCAAAGTTTATATACTGTAAATCAGAATATTATATCACTGTTTTGTTTTTATTGCAGAATAATATAGCAACTTCTCTTTTTCCCTAAAATCTAAACATTTTTTATCTTTATAGCATGAAAATAGTGATCCAAAGAGTTTCCCAAGCCGAAGTAAGGGTTGATGAACAATGCGTTGCCCGTATTGATAAAGGCCTAACCCTTTTAATCGGAATTGAAGAAAATGATGAGGAGTCGGATGCCGATTGGCTCGTTCAAAAAATTCTTAACCTCCGCATTTTCGGGGATAAGCAAAATAAACTCAATCTCTCGGTTCAAGATGTAAAGGGGGATATCCTCTGCATCAGCCAGTTTACATTACTGGCTGATTATAAGAAAGGAAATCGTCCCTCTTTCTTAAAAGCAGCTAATCCCACTATAGCGCTTCCATTGTTTGAATATTTTAAACAGGAAATCGCTAAGAGCGGGCTTAAAACTGAAAGTGGATGTTTTGGCGCCAATATGAGTGTTTCCCTAGTAAATGAAGGGCCTATCACCATTATTATGAACTCCAAAACAAAAACATAAAACAGATAATATGTTCTATTTTAAAGTCACCGTAAATTTTCCAATCTGTGAACCTTCAGCCCTCGTATTTTTACCGATCTCCAAACTATAATCTCCTTTCTCATTCATTTCATACTCTATGTCACTTCCAAAGGGCCCGTCTATACCTTCATTATTGAGTGAAACACCACTAAATCGAATATTTTGCCCTTTTTTGTCAGGCGTAATATGCCCCGAAATCTTATCTTTCCCTTTATTCTTAAGCTGAAGAACCAATACCTGATCTTCATTTGTAAATTCATCACTTATTTGTACCGGTAATTTTTGTAGATCGACAGTACGCGTAATTAGACTATCGGTAACCTGCCGGTCATCGGTAGGTTCTACCTGCTGCGCAAGACTATCTACTTTAACAGGCTGAGCTGTTTGTAAGGTATCTTCTTTTGAATCTGCTGTCTTACTAGGACCTTTTGAACAAGAAGATAAAGCCAGTAGTAATACTACTGGAATAATAACCATTGTTTTCATATTGTATAAAATAAATATTAATAACTTTTAGAAAAGAAATTATTGGGAAAAGTATTTTTAACATTGAATTCTGTTGTATAAAATTTAACACAAAATGCCATCTGCACTCCTCCTGATGCTTCTCCTGTAGTTTCAGTGATTAAAGTTAACTAAACCCTACTAATTATCCAACAAAATAATTGTTTTATTCTGAAAACCAATATTTATAGTCTTTAAACGATAACACCACTAAGCAGAAAATATTCGACGATTGAAAATAAAATTATACATTATAAGTGATAAAATTGAAATAACTTATCTCATTAAATATTTTATTACCTATAGCGTAAGCCCAAACCTTCATAAAACGACTAAAAAACGAATTATTATTTTATAGCAAACTTCCAAATGATTAACTTTAAATTCTAAAATATTTTAGAATGAATAAAGAACTTTTAAGATCCTCCATTTTCAGACACTTAGATGGTATTGTTACAGCTCCGGTCATTGCCTCTCTAGAAAAGAAAAAAACAATCCACATGATTCTGGAAAAAAAAAAACTGAAAATCTCCGATCTTTCCTATCACTTGGGCGCAAATGAAGGCTACCTTAATGTAGCCTTACGCACCTTAGCCTCACAGGGGTTTATAAATTATCAGGTGAATAATTTAGAGAACGAGATCTTGATTTCTGCCAATAAAAACACCCCTTTGTTACACAAATATGCTTTTCTCTATTTAAAAATCATTCCTTTTCAACAAAAGTTAACAAACATTAAGGAACAGATTCTAAAGGCCTCTTTTGTAAAAGAATTTAAGCTTCTCTGTGAAGATTTAAAAGACCATTTTAAACTTAACATTTCAAATGATCCTCTTGAGCGATCTATACAGGAGCAAATCCTAAAACACATTGAAGGTTGTATACTAGGTCCGATTATCGTGCATTTAGGAATGACCGGTATGTTTCATAAATACTTTATGGAAACGTCTTTTCAGGCGGCTGAATTTCACAAAAATTTCGAGAATTTTGAGCTTATCCTAGACTTTTTAACTTATTTGGGCTGGTTTAGAAAAACAGGTGCTCATTATAAGTTTACCGAAACCGGCATTTACTACGCCAAACGAGCAGCCTCTTATGGTGTCATCGTATCTTATCTGCCAATGCTCAATCAACTGGATGAACTTTTGTTTGGAGATGCCTACAAAACAAGGCAAGTTACCCAAGGAGAAGAGGAAATTCATGTAGATCGAGCAATGAATGTCTGGGGAAGCGGAGGGGCACATTCCAACTATTTTAAGGTGGCTAATGATTTTATTATTCAGGTTTTTAACCTGCCTATTCATGTACAACCTAAAGGTATTTTAGATATGGGCTGCGGAAATGGTGCCTTTATTCAACATGTTTTTGAAACCGTAGAGCGACATACTTTACGAGGAAAAATGTTAGAAGAATACCCTTTATTTTTAGTAGGCGCTGATTATAATATTGCCGCATTAAAAGCTACACGTTCAAATCTTATTAATAACGATATTTGGGCCAAAGTAATCTGGGGTGATATTGGAAATCCGGAACAACTAGCAAAAGATTTAAAAGAAAATTACGAAATAGAGCTCTCGGATCTTTTAAATATTAGAACATTTTTAGACCATAATAGACGATGGAAAGCGCCTGAAAATTTACCCCAAGAAAATTATAGTTCCTCCACAGGGGCCTTTGCTTTCCATGGAGAACGCCTATCCAATGCTCATGTGGAAGAAAGCCTAAAAGATCACCTTAAACTTTGGCTACCATACATTCAAAAAAACGGGCTTCTTATTATAGAACTCCACTCTTTAGCACCAGAACTCGTATGTAAAAACCTAGGAAAAACTGCAGCTACAGCATATGAGGCTATCCATGGATTTTCGGACCAGTATATCCTAGAACTTAACATTTTTAGAAAAATATGCCAGGAAATAGGATTAAAGATAAAGCCAGACCTATCTAAAAATTTTCCCAATTCAACATTGGCCAGTGTATCTATACACCTATTAACGAGCTAAAATAAAAAATATGGAGGTATGATATCAGCATACTTCTCCATATTTTAATCATCTTACAAATCGCCTGAATGACTTTTCAGGGATTGTTTCTCAAGCGCTAATAATTACTTTCAGCGCTTTTTCTTTAGCTGCGTTTATAAAAACATCGTAGGCTTTTTCAATTTGCGCTATGGTAAAGTGATGGGAAATCATTTTACTGGGATTTATTTTTTTAGATTATATCGCTTTAATCAGATCGGGAATAGTATTGGTATTAACAAGCCCCATCGTGATGGTAATATTTTTAATCCAAAGCCGTTCTAAAGCCAACTCTACAGGCTGACCATGCACACCGATATTGGCCACGTGCCCTCCTGGCTTGATAACGTCTGTACAAAGCTGGAGCGTTTGAGGAATACCTACGGCTTCTATGGCCACATCTACTCCTTCACCATCTGTAATTTCTTTAATTTTTTCCACCACGTTTTCCTCCTTGCTTGAATTAATAACATGGGTAGCTCCAATGCTTTGAGCAAATTTCAATCGATTATCATTAGAGCCTCCTATCAGAATAATTCTATTAGGTGAGTAAAACTGTGCTGTTAATAAAACGGCTAAACCAACAGGTCCGCTTCCTACGATAGCTATATCGTCTCCATGCTTTATTCTCCCACTCAAAACTCCAATTTCAAAGCCGGTAGGGAGGATATCAGATAAGAGCACGGCCGTCTCATCATCAATCGTATTAGGCAACTTAATCAAACTGTTTTGGGCATGAGGAATTCTTACATACTGAGCCTGTGTACCATTAATAAGACGCCCCAATAGCCATCCTCCTTCAGTACAATGAGCATATATTTGCTTTTTGCAATATTTGCAGGATCCACAAGAGGTCATACATGAGATAATCACTTTATCTCCCACTTTAAAATCGCTAACAGCCGCGCCCACTTCAACAATTTCACCCACTCCTTCATGACCTAGAATAGTTCCATAAGACACTTCCGGATTTTTACCTTTTAGTATACCCAAATCGGACCCACAGATAGTCGTTTTGGTCATTTTGATAATGTGGCATCTGTTGATTTCTCAATTATAGTTTTTTTTAACCTCTATAAACTTATAGGAATAATCTCCATGATATACTAATGCTTGCATAGAATCATATTATTTTAAAATCAAAATTTTAGCTTTTTCTATTTGTCTATTTAAGAAAAACGATGTGTTATACAGCGTCTGTTTATCATGCATGCCAAAGCAAACCCTAGGCGAATGCTCTTATATAGCTGCAGAACATTAAAAAAAACCATGACTTCATAGCGCTCTTTTCTAGAAGTACTTTGAGTCCTGAGTAGAATCGCTCTTCTTAACTTTATTAATTAAAATTAGATAAAAGTAAGCTTACTCCATGATTAACTGTTAAGTTTTTAATGATTAGTATTTATCGAATTACGCATAACAAGAGGCCAGAAGAGTCTATGCAGCATTTCCTTAATAAGCTATTAAGCTGTAAAACCAACCCAGAAACAGGAAATACTATTTTTCGCTCAACCTCTGCTTGATCTTTTCTATATTCGCTTTAGCTGATTCTTCTAAAATTAAACGTCCGCTCATCTCAGACCTTGCAGGCAGCAAATCGTCAAAATATTCGGTCCCCTCCCATGCTATTTTTTTTAATAAAGCGAGTACCTCAGCACTTCTTGTGGATAATTTCTGCAAAAATTTTTCAATTAATAGATCCATATCTTCTATAGTATCCGATACCGACTGATAAATATTGTGCTCTTTTGCCCAGACTGCAGATCTAAATTCAGCGTCTAACGCCATGGTCAAAAATTGAGATTTACCGATTTTACGTTCTACGTAAGGACCTATAACAAAAGGACCTATGCCAATATTTATTTCTGTTAATGCTAACTCTGCCTCGGCAGTAGCAAAGCAATAATCTGCGCCGCAAGCTAAACCTACCCCGCCCCCTGTAGCTTTGCCTTGAACCCTTACCACCACTATTTTTTCACACCTACGCATGGCATCCAGCACTCTGCTAAAGCCTGAAAAAAACTTCACTGAGGCATCCATCTCCCGTAATGTTAACAATTCATCAAAGCTTGCTCCAGCACAAAACGCCTTACGACCTGCACTTTTAATCAGAAGGACTTTCACCTCTTCTTTAGCTGCTTCATTTGATATTACAGCTGCTAATCTCTCTAATAACTCTCCTGGCAATGCATTGCTCTTGGGAGTGCCAAAAGTGATTATAGCAATATTATTTTTAACTTCTGATGTTACAAATTCTTTCATTTTTTATAAAAACTATATATACAAAAATATTAATTTTAAGAACCCGAAAATGCTATAAGCAAGTAAATACAGGCCCTATACCTTGAGATCTCTGTTTTCGTGTATGAAAAAAGTGAATCTTATTTTTTCAACTCCCTTATATATTTATCAATATACAACTGCTTTTCTTTGGATTTATACTGTTGTATAAACCTGGGATGCTCCAAAACTGTCATTTTATCGAAAAGTTTGGCTTCTCTGTTTAACTGATTAATAAAATATGCGTTTTTCTTTCCCAGTATAAAAACTTCTGAAGTATCAAGTTGTAAGCGAATATGATTTTTAAGGGTCTGGATCATAAAACCTTTTAGTTTATCAAACAACTGTTTATCATCGTAATAATTGGCATTTAACCAAGCTTGTTTAGAGCGCCTTACAATGGCCAATGGAAAAGGAGAGTTGATATAAAAATCGCTATAAAATGAACTTACACCTCCATATTCACGGATCATATCGTACATAAAGACTGAAGAAATTTCATGAGTTCTAACCGTCTTCATCCGAATTCCACATTCACTTTCCAGCCTCTTAGTATCGGTAAAGGGCACGCCGGTAACCCCTGCTCCATGGCGGCTAGGATTAATGCCTATCAAAAACTTCCTGGTACGCGCATCGCTATAGTATTTATCATAAAATAGACGCATAACCTCCAATGTCTCTGGGTTATCTAAATACGGATTTAAAATCTGAAATCCAGTTGGTAAGCTCCCTGTATATTCTAAATTTTCGTTATACTCTACCACCTGATCTGCAAAAGTCATCATATTTTATTATGCTTAATTTTTTTCAAATTAATCCAAACTGCTCAAAATGGTGAGTAAAATGCTTTCTGTGGCATAACTCCCACATTTCTTTATTCAATTTTCCAAATAGAGGATGTAGATGTTCTGCTTGGGGATTTTCTTTGTAGTAAATAATCATTCTTTTTAGTTGCTCCATAAAAGATTCCTTAGCCTGTTCAAAACTGGCATGTACTAAGGACGGTAAATTTCCCTTAGTTGGTAAACCGGGTATCCAGAAATCTCTAGGGAATTTTTGATGATTATAGAGACTATCTTGATATGTTTCAATTTGTATTTGAGAACTAAAACACTTCTCCACTTCAGGCTCACCTGTACTTATTAAAATAGTTTTTTCTAAATGCTCAAGCATGTGTTGCGAAGTCATCTCTCCCCATAAGGGGGATATTTCTTCTTGTAAACAATTCAGTATGGATGCTATTTTTTTAAGATCTAAATCTATAAAAGGTGATCGATTAGCTACTAAAGTTAAAATGGTTGCAATACATACTGTCTCCTCTCTCTGATTGACTACCTCTACCCACCATTTTACCACCCCGGAAGGAATATTTCTGCCCTTAACACCTCTGTTAATTTTTTCCTTTGCCATGAGGTATACTCTAATTGTATCTCCCGCATAAACAGGTTTCAGAAAATGACAAGCTTCCAGTCCATAATTGGCTATTACAGGTCCTTTTTCCTTGGAAACGAATAATCCTGCCGCTGCTGATAGGATAAAATAACCATGGGCTACCGTTTTATCAAAAATAGTCCCGTTTAAGCTTGTAGCGTCGGTATGGGCGTAAAAATGATCCCAAGACAAATTGGAGAAGTTAACAATATCAGCCTGTGTCACCGTTCGCCCTCCCGTTTCTATTGCATCACCTACCTCTACTTCTTCAAAATATTTTTGAAAAGGGTGCTTATCTGAAATTTTCTTATTTGCTCCCGGCTGATATATTTGGGTAATCGCCGTCAATACATCTGGAGACCCCTGAATTGCTGTTTTCTGCAAAAAGAAATACAATCCACTTAATCCCCCCATCTCTTCGCCACCTCCTGCTCTACCAGGTCCCCCATGTATAAGGGTAGGAAGGGGAGAACCATGTCCGGTGCTTTCTTTTGCATTATCTCTGTTTAATACATAGATTCTACCATGCTGGGAAGCGATTTTCAACGCAATTTCTGCAATAAACGGCTCGTCACGAGAAATAATAGAACCTACCAAGCTTCCTTTTCCTCTTTTTGCTAAGGCTACTGCCTCGTCTGCATCCCGGTAAGGCATTAAGGTCGCCACTGGCCCAAAAGCTTCTACATCATGGGAAATATTTTTTTCAAAAGGCCTGTCGTTCAGCAATAACTTGGGACTCATAAATGCTCCTTTTTCATAATCTGCATCTAATAATATATGTTGTCCATCATACACTAATTCCGTTTCTGTGCGAAGGAGATCTACTTTCTTCTGCACATCTGTTTGTTGCTCTTTGCCTACCAGAGCGCCCATCCTCGTTTCGCGATTTAAGGGATTTCCAATTTTTATTTGATCCAAGGTTTGAGATAAAGCTCGCTGAACATCCCCTATCCATGCCTCAGGCACCATAATCCTACGGATAGCCGTACATTTCTGGCCAGTTTTTGCGGTCATTTCATGACAAACCTCTCTTATAAACAAATTAAACTCCGGCGTCCCTGGATGCGCATCAAGACCCAGAATAGATGAATTTAGCGAATCTGATTCCATATTGAAACGTATGGCCTTTCCAGCAATAGAACTTAAAGATTTTAACCGTCTCCCCGTATGTGCAGAACCTGTGAACAACACCGAATCTCCATCCTGAACGTAATCCAATATATTTTGTGGTTCTCCACACACCAACTGAATAGCCCCCTCAGGTAAAAAACCACTTTCTATCATATCCTGAAAAACAGCATAGGTAAGATAGGAACCAGGCGAGGCGGGTTTTACAATACTGGGAACCCCTGCCAGTAAAGAGGTAGATAACTTTTCCAACATCCCCCAAACCGGAAAATTATAGGCATTAATCTGTACTGAAACTCCCTGGCTAGGGGTGAAAATATGAGTCCCCAAATGGGTACCCTTCTCGGATATTTTATACGTTTCATCTTCAACCCAAAATGGGGTATTGGGTAATTTTCTTTTGGCTAATCCCGAATAAGTAAAGAAAGTAGAAAAACCGCCCTCTATATCCACCCAAGAATCTCTATGTGTGGCTCCTGTTTTGTAAGAAAGAGCATAGTATTTTTTTTTCCGCTCCAAGAGGTATAAAGCTAGTTTCTTTAACATTTCACCACGCTCATAAAAAGTCATGGAAGATAGATTACGAGAACCTAGAGTTCTCCCATAATCTAGCGCCTGCTCAAGCTGAAGTCCCTCAGTATCAGCTATCGCAACCAAAGCTCCGGTTACCGCGTTATACAGTGGCTGACCAGCACCCGTCCCCTCTATCCATTGTCCATAAATATAATTTTTTAATTTTTCCATAATATTTTTGAAATTTGTAGTTTTTTGAAATTTTATAGCCTACAAAGTCAGACTATTTTACATCTTGCCAAATATTATAATCAACAATTTTTGAGGGGGACTGCTCTTTAAATTCTGAGAGAGGTTCACAAGGCAAAATGGCCTCTTTAGCTTCTCTTGCTAATTCCTGATAAAGCTGGGTACCTTTTGTTTTCCAACTGATCATTTCATCAGAGACATCTCGAATCACCTTCGCCGGGCTGCCCACAATAAGCTTTCGGTCCTCTGATTTGAAATAAGCAGGTACAAAAGCCAAAGCCCCGATGATACATTCATCACCGATCACCGCCTTATCCATAACCACAGCATTCATACCCACCAAACAATTTTTTCCAATATGTGCCGAGTGAATAATAGCACCGTGCCCGATATGTGCGGATTCTTCTAAAATAGTTTCTATATTTGGAAAAACATGAAGGGTACAGTTTTCTTGTACATTCGCCCCGTCTTTAATAAGAATCTTACCCCAGTCCCCTCGGATCACCGCCTGGGGACCTATGTACACTTCTTCACCTATTTCTACATGGCCTATAATCACGGCCTGAGGATGTATATAGGCGGAGGGTTTTATCACAGGGCGAATTCCATGGTATGAATAAATATTCATAGTCGTATTTTTTTAATCGTATAAACATTAAAAGAGCAAATGATTGTCTTAGACGCTTTCCAATAACATCGCATAACCTTGCCCCACTCCTATACAAAGGGTACACAGCGCATATTTTTTATGCTGTTGCTGAAGTTCTAAAGCCGCTGAACCTACAATTCTAGCTCCGGAAACACCCAGAGGATGCCCCAAAGCAATAGCCCCGCCGTTAGGGTTAAGCCTAGGGTCCTGATCTGATAAGCCTAGACTTCTGCTTACGGCAAGCGATTGAGCTGCAAAAGCTTCATTGAGCTCAATAATATCCATATCGTCTAATGACATATTGAATTTCTTTAATAATTTTTGGGAGGCTTCCACCGGGCCTATTCCCATTATTCTGGGTTCTACACCGGCAGTAGCAGACCCCAGAATCTTAGCTTTGGGTATTAATCCGTATTTTATAACGGCAGCTTCGCTCGCTAGAATAAGGGCCACTGCTCCATCATTTAAGCCCGAAGAATTTCCGGCAGTGACACTCCCATGCTTTCTGAAAGCCGGCTTCAACCTTGCTAAACCTTCTAAAGAGGTGGTGGGCCTTATAAATTCATCCTGAGAGAATATAAGAGATTCTCCTTTCTTTTCAGAAATTTCAACTGCTACAATTTCCTGCGCCAGCCTTCCACTTTTCTGTGCTTTGGAGGCTTTATGCTGAGACCACAAAGCAAATTTATCTTGATCTTCTCTACTGATATGGTGCAAATCGGCTAAGTTTTCTGCCGTCTCCCCCATGGCGTCTACACCATATAATTCTTCCATTTTAGGATTGACAAAACGCCACCCAAAAGTGGTATCGAACAGCTGGCTATCCCGCCCAAAAGATCGGGTAGGTTTTGAGAGTACATAAGGAGAACGCGTCATATGCTCCACCCCTCCTGCTATGTAAATCTCCCCTTCACCGGAGGCAATTGATCGAAAGGCATTGGCCACAGCCGACATTCCCGAAGCACAGAGTCTGTTGACAGTTTCTCCCCCGATTTGGTAAGGGAGCCCAGCCAATAGAAGAGCCATTCTTGCGATATTGCGATTGTCTTCTCCTGCCTGATTGGCACACCCCAAGATAACATCCTCAATTGCTTGCACAGGGACATTGGGATTTCTGTTTACAATTTCTTTGATTACAACCGCTGCAAGATCATCTGCCCTAATTTGTGATAAGCCGCCCTGTAGCCTTGAAATAGGCGTTCTAATGTAGTCTATAATATAAACTTTATTCTTCATCTTTTCCACTCTTATTTGTGATTTTATTCTTGTTTTTATGATAAAATAGTAAAAAATCGATTACAGCCTTTCTCTGTTTATATGATCCATACTTTGTTTTTGCAGAGCTATAATTAAGGTAACTGAGCCAATGGACTAGGGCTAGGATCACAAGAGATACATACAACATGAGGGTAATGACCTCCCATAAATTTTCTATACGCTGAAATACGGGTGAATAAGCCGCCACCACTATCCCCATAAAACCTATAATGAGCATCATATAATCCTTATTGAAAATAGGATTAGGAGGTTTGGTCTGTTCATTAAGTATTTCGTTGTACTCCAAATCTCTTTTGGACATCTCGATCAATGGGCTTTTGATCAATTCCTGATGATAGGCCTGAACTAAAATAGGATCTTCCCAATTTATAAATAGAAAAAAATTTGGAACCTTATAATCCGGAACTCTTTTTTTTACCTTTTTTTCCTCATAAAGAAGGTAAAAAATACTACCGAATAAGAAAAGAGACATGAAAATGGTGAATATTAAATCACTAAAGTATAATAGTACATACATTACAATTGTAATCAAAATCAATAATATTACATGCTTAATACTAAATTTATAAGGTAACTCATCCAATAGAATCGTCTTAGGATGATATTCTCTAAAATCAATAAGTTTATACATCACACCTCATTTTTTATAAATCCAGCACTTTTCTTCCGAGTTTATAGACGGTTCCCACAAACTTGGCCACCTGCTCTTGATTTTGATTGGTAATCTGGATATCGTAAACAGCGGTTTTACGCGTATTGCTTACAAGCTTGCTCTCGGCGCTCAAAACATCGCCTTCTCGGCTGGCTTTTATAAAATTAATCACACAGTTAAGAGCTACAGCAGCCTCTCCGGAATTGTTTCCTGAGAAAGCCAATGCCGAATCGGCCAAAGAAAAAGTCACGCCTCCATGGACGGTTTTAAGACCGTTAATCATTTCTTTTCTCACGCTCATTTGCAATAAGCAATAATGTTCTCTGGCCTCAATCACTTGTATCCCCAACCACTGGGAGAAATAATCCTGACGGAATATATAATCGGTAATTTGTTCGGGTGTCATCATCTTTAATCAGATCAATGGGTTAATATAAATCGCCATAGAAATTTATCTTCTATGGTCTTCATTTTCTTTTCTAATGTAATTTTTTCAGCAAAGGACTTTGCCGGTATCTCTCTTCCTGGTATTCCTCATAGAGGGTTTGGAGGGTTTGGGAAATTACGGAATAACCTATTTCTCGCCCCCAGCCTAATAATCCTTTCGGATAGTTCAGTCCTTTCTGTACGGCCAATTCCAGATCTTCATCGCTCGCAATTTCTAGTCTTTTAGCTTCCACCGCTTCATTGATCAACATCGCTATAATTCTTAAAAATATCTGTCGGTATAAAACTTCATCTTTTTGGGCTTGCGGCCTTTCTGCCCCTTCGCTGTAATCATAAAATCCACGTCCGGTCTTTCTACCATGGAGTTTGGCCTCATCCATACGTTGCTGCAGTAAAGAAGGCTTGTATTTGGGATCATAAAAATAATCTCTGAAGACGGTAGTGCTTACGGCTAGGTTAACGTCAATCCCGATGAAATCCATTAACTCAAAAGGTCCCATTCTAAAATTTCCCAGCAGACGCATGGCTTCGTCCACTTGTTGAGGGGAGGCGATCTTCTCTTCTACTATTCTCAAAGCTTCTCCATAATAAGGACGTGCAATTCTATTGACAATAAAGCCTGGAACATCCTTTGCGAAGATGGAGACTTTACCCCAAGATTGCATCAGTTTACAAATTTGCTGTGGTAAATTTAAATCCGTTAATAAACCAGGGATAACCTCTACCAAAGGCATTAAAGGTGCGGGATTGAAAAAGTGAACTCCTATAAAGCGTTGGGGTATGCTCAGCCCAGAGGATAATGAAGTAATGGATATAGAAGAAGTATTAGAGCCTATAATACAATGATCGGAAATATGATTTTCGAGTTCCTGAAAAACTTTTATTTTAAGTTCTTTGCTCTCCACAATAGCTTCTATAATCAAATCACAATGTTTTAAATCTTCTAGCCTCTTACAGGATTTGATATTAGCCATAATTTCTGTAGCCTGTTCCTTGGATGTTTTTTGTTTTGCTACAAGTTTCTCCAGAAGATTCTGGAGATGGTGAAGCGCTTGGTCAATTTGCGCGCCGTTGTTATCGTATAAGAAAACTGTGCACGCATTCATGGCAGCCACTTGGGCGATTCCAATACCCATGGTTCCGGAACCTATTACTCCAATTTTTTTCATGCTTATGGATTTGGTCGTCATTGGTGAACCTCATCTCTATAGATTAAGGAGATCAGTGAATATTATTTACCTGTATAATTGGGTTTTCTTTTTTCTAAAAATGCTTTTACCCCCTCTCTAAAGTCTTCTGTTTCCGCAGCTTGTTGCTGATAAATCCCTTCTATATCCAACTGCTCATTGAGGCTGTTACCATAAGATCTGTTAAAGGCTTTTTTGGTAAGGCTTATAGCTTTTGTAGGCAAATGAGCAATCTCAGTCAATAAAGCGAAGGATTGATCTTCAAAGTCTTCATCCTTAAATACATCGGCTATTAAACCTAAATTCTTGGCTTCGGAGGCAGAAAGTCTTTTTCCTGTAAAAGCTAAATAGCTGGCCAATTGACGCCCGAGTAATTTGGGCAAGTAGTAGGTGCCGGCGGTATCGGGAACCAAGCCTATGTTAATAAAAGCTTGTGAAAAGTAGGCGCTTTGGGTGGCCAGAGAAAAATCACAAATCAAGGCTAGCATTGCTCCCGCTCCTACAGCAGGACCGTTTACTAAAGCGACCACAGGTTTGGAATTCTTAACAATAGATTTTACAAGGGGATTATAATAATCCACTACTGTACGCTGGATAACTCTTTCATCCTTAATATTACTGTCCAAAGCTATGGCTTCATTCAAATTCTGTCCAGAACAAAAAGCTTTCCCCCTGCCTGATATAGCAATACAACGCACCTGCTCATCTTTATCACAGTCCTCCATAAAATTCCTTATCTCAGTCAAAATACTGATATTTAAAGAATTATAAGTTTCAAGTTGATTAAGATAGGCTATTTTAAGCTTTCCTTCCAACCTAGTTTCAATATCAATTTGCGTGTAATTCATAAAAATATTTTTTCTCTAACAAGTTAATAATTTATCTGCATGTCACTCTTATTTATTATATACCCTTTTTGCATTTTTAGTGATGTTAACTTTTATATTGTTACTATTAAGACTTTGTGGAGGAATTGCATAAGGCTAGCTGTCTTTTATGTAATGGATATCATCAGCAGAGGCGCGACTTTTATCCACATTCGGGAAAACTCCACCTAAAGAACAAACCGCATGAAGTTTGTAAACATAAAAATGCATTTGTTCAGCGGCGCAAAAACCTCTGTTCAAATCATAATATGGAGCGTCATTACAGATTTTTGAAGTAGTATTTCCAGAATGCTTACTAGCTTCCACAGCCAGACTGTTAATGATAAAAACTGCATCAAATTCATTAAAACGTTGTGCTATTTTCAGGCGAGTGTCATCAGCATTATCTTCCAATCTGCCTTTGCATGGATTATAGAGACTTGGTTTGAGTTTAGATTTTATCGTTTTTGGAATGTAACGAAAAAGATAATTTTCACTATACATTCGGATATATTCGGCAGTTAGAGCAAAACCTATGCATTCCAAATTCTTTCGTTTAGACCCTCTTCTTTGGTAAGACAGAGGGGTTTCTTTTGATATTTTTCTTAAATCTTCCAAAATTATTTCGTATGCTCCACTTAAGTTATTCATTGAAACCAGGTTATCTATAATTTACTTATTATCAATCAAATGAATAACTTTTTATCGCTTTAATTCATCATGCACAACGGTTGATAATATAGAAACAAGCATTTAAAAAATAAATTAAGCTTGTTGATTTTTTAGTGGCATTTTAAATAATCAAATGGCTCTAAGCAATCGAGACACTGGTAAGCAGCTTTACATAAGGTAGCACCAAATCTGCTTATTTGTCGCGTATGCATAGAACCACATCGGGGACATTTCTTGGGAATTCCAATAAGGTGTTCATGGGCCTTGTTTTCTGGTGGAGCAATTCCGTAAAGACGTAACTTTTCTCGGGCTTCGTCGGTGATCCAATCGGTCGTCCAAACAGGAGAGATCTGAGTGATTACTTTCGCCTCCCAATTATTATTTTTCATTATCCTGGCAATGTCTGTTTCAATAGCAAACAGAGCAGGACATGCGGAATAAGTGGGGGTAATTATCACCTCACAGGCGTTTTCTCCAGTAATCTTTATATTGCGAACAATTCCCAATTCCACAATATTAATAACCGGAATTTCGGGATCCGGAATCTGGGATAATATCTCTAAAGGGCTCACTTCTCTTTATTTAATATTGATTCTCTTTTGCGTTTCAACAAATACCTCCAAGCTATTTTACCAAGTACATCCTGGATACGCCCGCTGCATATACTGTAACTCGCATAGTATATACCCAAAATACTCTGTATGCTCTCCCGTTCTGGACTTGGGTTGCATAAAGGAATCTTGTGGATAGTCTAATTCAAAATTAGAAAAGTCTTTTTGCGTAGCGGCTAAGAAGTCTCGGTATACAACCTCCATAGGAGGCGTTATTTTTAAAGACTCCAGCTTGGATTCGCCTTCTACGGTGGCAAACAAACCTTGGGTATATTCCCAAATATTTTCAATCGCAAGATTGATTCTATCGCGACTTTCATCGGTTCCTTGAGCAAAAATTTTCATCCAAGAAGACGCATGTAAATAGTGATACTTCACTTCTTTTAACGCTTTATGTGCTATGGCTGCCAGCTCTTCATCTTCTGAATCTGATAAGGCTTGGTACAACAATTTTTGATAGAGTGAAAAAATATAAGTCTTAAGAATTGTCTGAGCATAATCTTGGTTAGGAAGTTCTACCCAGTGTGCATTCAGATATTCATGTTCATATCTTAGAAAAGCCAAATCATCGACACTGCTAGCGTTTTCGCTGAGTCTAGAAGCATACTGATAAAAATGATGAGATTGCCCCCAGTGATCCAAAGCGATATTGGTCAAAGCGATGTCTTCTTCGAGATAAGGACCTTTACCACACCATGCGGACAAACGTTGACCCATGATAAAACTATCGTCACCCAATTTCAACAAATAATTAAATAGTACTTTGTTCATTTACATATTTTTTACCTCATCAGGGATTTCATAAAAGGTGGGATGTCGGTATAATTTATCATCCGAAGGGTCAAAGAATGCTTCTTTATCCATTCCCTCAGAACTTATAATATATTTACTGGGGACTACCCAAACACAGGTACCTTCCTTTCTTCTGGTGTAAACATCTCTTGCATTTTGTAGAGCTATTTCAGCTGTAGGAGCCTGTACGGTACCCGCATGCTTATGCGACAATCCTGGTTTGGTCTGAATAAAAACTTCCCATACATCTAACTGATTCATACTTGTACATTTTTTAAATATTTAAACCTTAGTCTTACAGTTCTGACTACGAGAACTCTTCGTCTTATCTCTTTTGTGATTATAGATTATGCTCCTCTTTTATTTGTTTCTCTGAAAAAGCTACAGCCGCCGCTTTTACCCACTCATTTTCTCGCTGGGCTTTTCTTTTGGCTTCCATTCTCTTTTTATTACAGGGACCATTGCCTTTTAAAACTTCCTGGAATTCTGACCATGGAAGTTCACCAAAATCATAATGCCCTCTTTCTTCATTCCACTTAAGGGACTTATCTGGAATTCTTAAGCCTAAAAATTCGGCCTGAGGCACACTGACATCTATAAATCTTTGTCGGAGACTGTCGTTCGTCTCTCGTTTCACTCTATAGTTCATCGATACTCTAGAATTAGATGAATGCTCATCGGGAGGCCCAAACATCATTAGCGCAGGCCACCAAAATCGATTTAAAGCAATTTGCGCCATTTCCTTCTGTTGCTTGGTTCCGCGACAAAGTGCCATTAAAATTTCATAACCTTGACGTTGGTGGAAAGATTCTTCTTTACAAATCCTTACCATGGCTCTGGAATAAGGACCATAGGAATTCCCCATCAGCATGACCTGATTCATAATCGCTGCTCCATCTACCAACCAACCTATCGCTCCAATATCCGCCCAGCTTAGGGTAGGGTAATTAAAAATACTGGAATATTTTGCTTTTCCGGCCAGCATATCCTCATATAGGGCATCCCTATCGGCTATCATGTTCCCATTTCCGAGGGTTTCCGTAGCTGCATATAGATAGAGACCATGGCCAGCCTCATCTTGAACTTTTGCTAAAAGTGCCATTTTTCTTCTAAGTGAAGGAGCCCGTGAAATCCAATTGGCTTCGGGTAACATACCTACCACCTCAGAATGCGCATGTTGAGATATCTGACGAACCAAAAGCTGTCGATAGTCATCTGGCATCATATCTTTGGGTTCTACTTTGTTGTCCCCATGGACATAATCCACAAATTTTTGTATATCCATATCCTTTATTTTTATTATTCCAAGCCCTCGCTAAGGTCATCTTTTAAATAAATACCCACCATAAGATTGCTAAATTCACCGGCTACAAAATTTACTTTTTCGTTCTCATTCTCAATCTCATATTCTTTAAAGTAATATACATTTCCTTCATAGGGATCTTGTACTTCTACTTTTTTATCCACACAATTCCATGAAAAATTCCATATATTAAGCCCCTTAATCTTATATTCTTCATTTTCATGAAGTGCTATTGCGAATTTCCACTGAACCATGATTTTTAAATTTAGCGGTTAAACTGTTTATAAACTTAATGATAAATAACTAATTATCAGATACAATCAGGTTCATTTAACCGCTAAATATTGCTTATTTATAATCAATATAAATATAATTTTAAATATCGTAATTAAGCATCAGCACATTGGTAGTGGGGTGGCACTGACAGGTAAGCACATAACCTCTTTGTACTTCCTCTTCGGTAAGTGCAAAATTTTTCTCCATAAAAACCTCACCCTCCATAATTTGGGCCTTACAGGTACAACATACCCCGCCTTTACAGGCAAAAGGTACAGGCAGCTTTTCCTGAAGTGCTTTATCCAAAATACTTTCTTTTTTAGAGTTGAGGTGAAAAGAGTATTCATCATCATCGATAATAAGGGTTACCATACTTTCTACATTGGCGATCGCTTTAAACGCTTCGCTCATCGTCTCGGTATTCTCTGCATCAGGAGGTAAAAAATACTCACTTAAAACCTGTATTGCAGGTACTTTTTTTTCGTTTTTAAGGTAATTTGACACCAGCTTAATCATATCGGATGGTCCACAGATAAAATAGGTCGCATCTGAAATGCCAATCTCTGAATATCTTTTAAAAAGCTGCTCTAATTTTTCGACAGAAATGCGACCTTCGAAAATCGGATCTTCATGTCTTTGACGGCTAAACATGTAAATCACTTTTAACCTTTCTTTAAAATATACTTCTAATTGGTCCAGTTCTTTTTTCTTCAGTATGTACTCCATACTTCTGTTGCTATAAAAAAGATAGGCCTTGCTATGAGGTTCCTGATAAAGAGCTTCTTTTATATTCGACAACACGGGACTGAGACCACTTCCTGCAGCCAAGCCCACATAGGTTTTAGTATTCGTAGGGTGATAGATGGTGTTGAAATTTCCCATGGGAGGCATAACTTCTAAACATTCTCCCTGATGAAGATGCTGATGGAAATAGGTCGATACTTTACCTCCTTCTAGACGCTTTACCACCACCTCCAAGTGATCGCTTTTTTCACTGGGAGCATTGCATATGGAATAAGAACGCCGCTCTTCATTGCCATTGATCATGATACGGAAATTGAGATATTGGCCCTGTTTAAATCTAAATTTATCTTTTAATTCAGTTGGAATTTCTACAGCTACATTTACAGCATCACAAGCCTCTTTCTGAATTTTCACTGCCTTTAGTTTGTAAAATAAATTCATTTTTTTAATATTCTGTTAATTTTTCCACCTTCGCATTTCGGCAATGCTCCCTCTGGGTGAATTTTCACTTTAGTGGTAATCCCCACTCTTCTTTTAATCTCCTTCTCAATACTTTCAGCAAAACGATGGAAAAAGTCCATATAAGCACTATGGTTGATTTCAAATGGCTGTGCTTTTAGCCATACCCCATCGATCTCCACGTCTATCTCCAGTCCTATACACATAGATTCTTTCTCAATCGGAGTCAGATAGTAATGAGGAACAATACCCTTTATATGAGAAAAAGCGGCTTCAATTTGGCTGGGATATACATTAACCCCTCTCACGATCAGCATATCATCTGCCCTTCCTTTGATATTCTTCATTTTCACCATGCTCCGTTTGGCATCGGAATCATAGTACAGACTGGTAATATCATTGGTCCAGTAACGTAACAGTGGCATGGCCTTTTTGGTGAGCGTGGTAAGTACTAAAACACCTTCCTCTCCATAAGGTACAGGCAAGCGGGTGACAGGATCCAGTATTTCAGGAAAAAAATGATCCTCCCAGATGTAAGAACCTCCTTTTTCCTCCCAATCTTCCATCGCAACCCCTGGCCCTATAATTTCACTTAAGCCATAGATATTCGTTACATGCAAGCCCATCTGCTGTTCTATATGATTTCTTACGGTTTCAGTCCAAGGTTCGGAACCTAATATGGCATACTTCAGGCTCACCTCATCTGCCCCTATGCCTCTTTTTGCCAATTCATCCGCTATGGTAAGTGCATAAGAGGGAGAACAACTGAGTACCTCAGGTTTAAAATCCATAATAAGATCCACCTGCCTAGCCGTCATTCCAGCAGAAATTGGAAGGACATTCATTCCTAATTTTTCAGCACCATAATGTAAGCCCAAACCTCCGGTAAATATCCCGTAGCCATAAGCATTATGAAGTAACATTCCGGGTTGTGCTCCCCCCGCATTTAAAGATCGCGCCACTACCTCGCTAAAAAGATTAATATCTTCTCGGGTATAACCTACTACAGTAGGCTTACCCGTGGTTCCGGTAGAACAATGAATACGTTGAAGCGCTTCTTTTTCAACGGTCAATAACCCGAAGGGGTAATGCTCTCTCAAATCATGCTTATAGGTAATGGGGAATTGGGTAATATCCTCCATGCTATTTATATGTTCCGCCCGAACAGCTAAGCTTTTAAATTTTGCTTTGTAAAAATCCGATTTCTGTTCCAGATAGGAAACAAGATTTCTCAATCTCTCGGATTGAAGTGCTCTCAGTTGATCTCGTTGTAAATATTCGACTGGAAAATGCATAAAATTATAACTAACATTTGTTAGGAATGAATTTAACAAAAATTTCTGCACTAACAATTTTTTATGGTTTTTGCCACATTTTAATAACGCCCTAAGAGACCATACAATACTTTATCCCTTATTTCATCGGCGATTTCGGGTGTTGAGTGCCTATTTTTTTTAAACCATAAATAGGAGTGATTTAAGGTATGAAGGATAAATTTCGTGGTGAAAGCTGGCGATTTTAGCTCCCAATTCTCAGTATGGTAAATTTCAAAAAGCATTTTTTCCACTTTATGCTCATATTTTTTCCTCAATTTCAAAAACTCTGTAAGCCTATTTTCAAGGTGCTTCCATTCATTAGAATAGATGTGAGTAACATTGGGATTTTCCAAAACAATACACAAATGCTTTTCAATAAACAAATTTAAACGTTGATTCGCTGTCACTTCTGCAGCCTGAACTTCTTTTAGTCCCTCAAAGAATTTTTGGGCAATACTAAAACATATCCATTGCAACAATTCGTCTTTAGATTGGATATGCGCATAGAGAGAAGGAGCCTTAATATGGAGATGAGCTGCTAAGTCGCGCATAGAAGTGGCCAGATACCCTCTCTCTTTAAATAAATTTATCGCGACCTCTAATATCTCTGTTTGTTTCTTGTTAAGTTGCATTTTTTTGTGTTTTAATAAATCTACGTTTTTTTCTCCAAAAGCTTTTTATTTAATCCTCCTCTAAAAATATATTTCCAGAGCATCATCTTAGGATCATGATTTTACTTTGCTTTAAAAGTATTAAAGATCTATGATAAGCTTCACAGAATTGGGGAAGCCGAAAAAGAGTCCTCTGGAAATGATTTATGCTCTTCATTACTATGAAAGAGCCTCTTTCATTCCAAAGAACTTCTTATAAGGATTAAATAATCCCAACATCAGACTTATATTCTACCTCTTCAAAAGTGGAGAAATCGATTTAAGATTTTCAAAATAGCAAGCCCTGAGTTAAATAGACACAAGAGAAAACCTCACAAAAGCAACTCATAAAAAATGATATAAAAACAGTTCATATATCTTCAATATTCGCTTGCATAAGAATTGTTGCTTTGGTTCTAAATGTTTCTGATTTTTCTAAAAACAGACTAAAGTGTATTATCTTTAATGCTGAGTTGATTAAATTTTAAACGACATTCTCTTGGTGATAAAATTCAGAAAATTTGACTCATTATCTGTAGTTTTAAAATTTAAAATCGGAAATTTTGTCTTATTTACACCTGTGAAATAAAATAGAATAAATTTTGAAAGTAAAATAGCAGGATTAAATTAGAAAAGAAATATGGAGTTTGAGATAACGTACAGATGATATCTCAGATCTTAAAATATCAAAAAAATTACAAAAAATATGAATTTAAATCAGTATACCGTAAAATCGCAAGAGGCTATCCAATCAGCTCAACAGCTGGCCTTGGAATTGGGACATCAGAGTATAGAACCTCAACACCTTTTGGAAGGAATTTTCCAAGTAGACGAAAATATTTCACCCTTTCTATTGAAAAAATCTGAAGTAGAGGCTAGCCTACTAAGAGAAAGAAATCGAGACAGCCTGCAAAAGCTTCCCCAAGTACAGGGAGGCAATATCTATCTTTCCCAATCAGCCAATAAAGTCTTGCTCGATGCCCCCAATATTGCAAAAAAAATGGGAGATGAATATGTAACCCTTGAGCATCTCTGGCTTTCTTTAATTGATAGCCCCTCTTCTGTGTCAAAACTTTTAAAAGACATGGGGGTTACAAGAGAATTACTGGAAGTAGGAATTAAAGAATTAAGAAAAGGTAATAAAGCTACTTCTACAAACTCCGAAGAAACCTATCAGGCCTTAAACAAATATGCTAAAAATTTCAATGAATTAGCTGCAGAAGGAAAACTGGATCCAGTGATAGGTCGTGATGAAGAAATCCGGAGAGTTTTACAAATCCTTTCTAGAAGAACCAAAAATAATCCTATTCTCATTGGGGAGCCAGGCGTGGGAAAAACCGCCATAGCAGAGGGTATCGCTCACAGAATTATCGCAGGGGATATTCCGGAAAATCTGATGGACAAAACACTGTATTCTCTGGACATGGGAGCTTTAATTGCAGGAGCCAAGTATAAAGGTGAGTTTGAAGAGCGCTTGAAATCAGTGGTGAACGAAGTGATTAAATCGGAGGGACAAATTATCTTATTTATAGATGAAATACATACGCTAGTAGGTGCAGGAGGAGGAGAAGGCGCTATGGATGCGGCTAACATTCTGAAACCTGCCTTAGCAAGGGGCGAACTCAGAGCCATCGGAGCAACCACCCTAAACGAATATCAGAAATATTTTGAAAAAGATAAAGCTTTGGAACGCCGTTTCCAAAAAGTAATGGTAGAAGAACCGGATACTGAATCTGCCATCTCTATTCTGCGGGGCATTAAGGATAAATATGAGGCTCACCATAAAGTCAGGATAAAAGATGAAGCGATTATAGCCGCTGTGGAGATGTCCCAAAGGTATATTTCCGATCGTTTCCTCCCAGATAAAGCCATAGACCTTATAGACGAAGCTTCTGCTAAATTGAGAATGGAAATTAACTCCAAACCTGAAGAGTTAGATGTACTGGATCGTAAAATCATGCAAATGGAAATTGAATTGGCCGCCATTTCGCGAGAAAGTAATCAATTAAAAATAGATCATCTAAAAGAAGATCTTGCTAAGCTGAATGAAGAGCGAAATGAAATCAATGCTAAATGGCTAAAAGAGAAACAAAAATCTGAGGATCTCACCCAAATTAAAAAAGATATTGAATCTTTAAAATTGGAAATAGAGCGAGCTTCTCGGATAGGAGATTATGCAAAAGTAGCCGAAATTAAATATGGAACACTCCGCGAAAAAGAAGAAGAGTTGAGCAAAGTGGAGCTGGAGATGCAAAATCACCAGAACGAACTGATAAAAGAAGAAGTGACGGTAGAAAACATCTCAGAGGTTATTGCAAAATGGACAGGTATACCCGTGACCAAACTTCTCCAATCTGAAAGGGAAAAACTCCTTCATTTAGAAGATGAGCTTCACAAAAGAATTGTGGGACAGGAAAAAGCCATTCAGGCCGTTGCAGATGCCATTAGAAGAAACCGTGCAGGTCTGAGCGACGAACGAAAACCCATTGGCTCTTTTCTATTCTTAGGGACTACAGGAGTTGGCAAAACTGAGTTGGCAAAAGCCATAGCAGAATTTCTATTCGATGATGAGAACAATATGACCAGAATAGATATGAGTGAATATCAAGAACGTCATAGTGTTTCGCGCTTGGTGGGAGCGCCTCCAGGATATATTGGTTATGATGAAGGGGGGCAACTAACAGAAGCTGTGAGACGCAGGCCGTACTCGGTAGTGCTTTTAGACGAGATTGAAAAAGCGCATCCGGATGTTTTCAATACGCTGCTTCAGGTTCTTGATGATGGAAGATTAACCGATAATAAGGGACGTGTGGTCAACTTTAAAAATGCGATTATTATTATGACCTCTAACCTGGGTTCTCATCTTATCCAAGAAAATCTTGAGGAAATTACTGATGAAAATCGAAAGGAGATACTCGAAAAAACACAAACTGCAGTATTCGATTTGCTTAAGCAAAGTTTACGCCCAGAATTCCTCAATAGAATTGATGAAGTGGTATTATTCCAGCCTTTGACCCGAAAAGAATTGGGAAAAATCGTACAATATCAATTGAGAAACTTCAATAAAATGCTGGAGAAACGGAATATCCTAATGACAGCAACCCAAGATGCTATGAACTATTTGATGAATAAGGGCTACGATCCTACGTTTGGAGCACGACCTTTGAAAAGAGTTATTCAACAAGAAGTCCTGAATAAATTATCAAAAGAAATACTGGCTGGCAACATCAATGATGGTGATAGCCTTACTTTAGATTACTTTGAAGAAAGTGGTTTGGTATTTAGACCTGCCGAAAGCTAATTTTTTTCATATTGACTGTTTTAACAACCCATCCCTCTCTCCATTTGGATGGGTTATTGTATGTTTTAGCCGGATTTCTTAGATTTTATGAGGGCTTCCAGCTGGTCCCACATCTCTTGAGGGAGGGCTTGTAGCATATTAAACTCACCTGCACCCTGCAACCACTCTCCACCATCAATGGTAACGACCTCCCCATTAATATAAGCTGAAAAATCAGACACCAAATAGGCTGCTAGATTGGCCAGCTCTTGGTAATTTCCCACTCTTCCAAGGGGAACCTTCTTAGCCATATCAAATTTTTCGAGCAGCTCCCCTGGCAGCAATCGATCCCAAGCGCCTTTTGTAGGGAAAGGACCCGGTGCAATAGCATTGAAGCGGATACCATATTTAGCCCATTCTACTGCGAGACTACGCGTCATCGCCAAAACCCCGGCTTTAGCACAAGCAGAAGGCACAACATAGGAGGATCCCGTCCAAGCGTAAGTCGTTACGATATTGAGTACGGTACCCGAAGTTTTCTGAGTATTAATCCAGTGTTTACCTATAGAAAGCGTACAATTTTTCGTCCCTTTGAGTACAATATCCAAAATAGAATCAAAGGCAGAATGCGTGAGTCTTTCGGTAGGGGAAATAAAATTTCCAGCTGCGTTATTAACTAAAATATCGATTTTTCCTAATTTTTCGATCGCCTCTTCTTTCATGGCTTCTACCTCTTGCCAACTACGAACGTCGCAAGCTACACAGACGACCTGACCTCCTGTTTCAGCTTCCAACTCTTGGGCGGACTTCCGAAGTTTATCTATATTTCTAGAAGTGATGAGCACCCGAGCTCCGAGTTGCAAAAAATATTTGGTCATTGCTTTACCAAGACCACTTCCGCCACCTGTTACTATTATTGATTTACCATCCAAAGCCCCCTCTTTTAACATGGACTTTTCGTACGTATTCATGATTTTGTTTTGCCTAAATATACTAAATATTCATTGGAAAAAAATAAGGTACAACTGCTTAGTAATATGTTCACAATAATATTTAACCCATTTTATTTATTTTTAATTTATTAAATATCTCATATCATGCATATTACAAAATTATCCCTAACTCTTTTTACCCTTATTTTCTATTACCACTCCCAGGCCCAGAAAAATGTAAAACTTATATCCTATGTACACCCCTTAATCGGTACTGAAAAAATGGGACACACGTATCCTGGAGCAGCCTCTCCTTTTGGTGCAGTACAATTAAGCCCTGAAACCGATACAATATCCTATGATCTGAATGGGAAATATAATCACGACGTCTATAAATACTGCTCTGGATACCGCTATGAAGATAAAACAATTATCGGCTTTAGCCATGCCCATTTCAGCGGCACAGGCCATTCTGACCTCGGTGATTTTCTGGTCATGCCGACAGTGGGTAAACTTAGACTCAACCCTGGAACGGCGACACATCCTGAAAAGGGTTATCGCTCGCGGTTTTCTCATACAGACGAAAAATCAGAGGCGGGATATTATAAAGTAAAACTGAACGATTATAATGTTTTAGCCGAACTCACCGCTACCCCTCGGGTGGGTGTACACCGATATACGTTTCCCAAAACAGATCAAGCCCATATCATTCTAAATCTTATCGCTGGCATTTACAATTATAGCGATAAAAACATCTGGACTTACGTAAGATTCATCGATAATCAATCCCTTACCGGATATCGACAAACCAACGGTTGGGCTCGTACACGTACGGTTTATTTTGCCATGAAGTTTTCAAAAGCTTTTAAAACTTATGGGCAACAAAATAATGATCATCAAAACATCTACAAGGGATTTTGGAGAAAGTTTGACCAAAATAAAAATTTTCCTGAAATCGCAGGTAAACAGGTTCGCCTGTATTTTGACTTCACAACTCAGCAAGGTGAGGCTATAGAAATTAGACTCGCGATCTCCCCCGTAAGCCAAAAAAATGCACTGGAAAATTTAGAGAAAGAAAGTACTCACCTTTCCTTTGATCAGATCAGAAAACAAACCCAAGAGGATTGGAATAAAGAACTCAACAGAATTCTTATAGAAGGAACAGAGGATCAAAAAATAAATTTCTACACCGCCATGTACCATGCCTTTATTAGCCCTAACCTCTATATGGATAGCAATAGCGAATATAGAGGTCTGGATCAAAATATACATAAAGCAGCTGACTTCACCAATTATACTACTTTTTCGCTATGGGATACTTATAGGGCCTTACATCCTCTTTTCAATATTATCCAACCTAAGCGCAATAATGATATGCTGAAGTCTATGATGGCACATTACGATCAATTTTCTATGAAAATGCTACCTATATGGTCCCATTATGCTAATGAAAACTGGTGCATGAGTGGTTATCACAGCGTAAGCTTACTGGCCGATGCTATTATTAAAGGAAATTATAATGGAGATGCAGAGGCCGCCCTTCAAGCCTGTATTGCCACCGCCAATAAACGTAACTATGAAGGAATCGGCGACTATATAGATAAAGGATATATACCCGCTGAAAATAATGCAACCTCAGTTTCCAATACGTTAGAATATGCCTATGACGACTGGGCCATTGCCCAATTAGCGAAACATCTGGGAAAAACTAAAGTTTACCATCAATTTATGAAACGTTCCGAAAACTGGAAAAATAACTTTGATCAACACACAGGCTTTATGCGCCCACGCTTATCGAATGGACATTTCAAGAAGGATTTTAACCCGCTAGACACACATGAACAAGGTTTTATAGAAGGTAATTCATGGAATTACAGCTTTTTTGTACCCCAAGACCCTCATGCTCTTATCCAGTATATGGGAGGCCAAGAAAAATTCAGTGCTAAATTGGATACGCTTTTCTTCATGCATTTACCGGATAAGTTTTTTGCAAAGACGCAAGATATTACACGAGAGGGTATTGTCGGAGGATATATACACGGTAATGAGCCCGCTCATCACGTTGCTTACCTCTATAACTGGAGTAATCAAGCTTGGAAGACTCAGAGGCAGGTTCGCCATATTTTGGAAAAGCAATATAAACCAACACCCGATGGATTGGGAGGGAATGATGATACGGGACAGATGAGTGCCTGGTACATTCTGAGCTCTTTGGGCTTCTATCCTGTAGCTCCGGGATCGGAAGATTATGCCATAGGGAGCCCCGCTATAGAGAGGGCTATTCTTTATTTAGAGAACGGAAATAAATTTGAAATAGAAGCTCTTGACCAAAAACCGGAACATGTATATGTTCGAAAAATTTTGATAAATGGAAAAGAGCTAAAAAATTTCAGTCTTAAACATTCAGAAATGATGAAGGGAGGAAAGCTGACTTTTTACATGAGTAATAAACCTCAATATTAACCTTCGCTGTACTAAACTTATTTCACTTCAAACAATAACCGCTCTCCGCAGGGGGCTTCTAAGATTTGACCATTTTCATACACCAATTTTCCATTCACAAAAGTATAGTTTACTTTGGCATGGTATACCTTATCTTCAAGAGGACTCCACCCACACTTATACAGCAGCTTATCTTTAGTTACTTTCCAGCTTTCATTGAGGTCCACCAAAACAAGATCGGCTTTATATCCTTTTTTTATAAATCCACGCCTTTCAATGCGAAAGAGTATGGCCGGGTTATGGCACATTTTTTCTACAATTTTTTCTAGGGATATCCTTCCCTTTCGGTAGTTCTCTAACATGATGATTAAAGAGTGTTGTATAAGAGGACCGCCTGAAGGGCATTTTATATAGAGATTTTGTTTTTCTTCCCACGTATGCGGTGCATGATCTGTTGCCACAATATCGATACGATCATCTAATAAGGCTTTCCAAAGTCCCTCTTTATCCTGCTGAGTCTTTATTGCGGGATTCCATTTTATCAAGCATCCTTTTGCCTCATAATCATCATTGGTAAAAGTTAAGTGATGCACACATACTTCCGCCGTAATTTTTTTTTCCTCCAAAGGGATGTCATTTCTGAACAGTTCTGTTTCCTTTAATGTAGAAAGGTGAAAAACATGAAGACGGGCCCCCGTTTTTTGGGCAAGTGCTATCGCCTTTGATGAGGATTGATAACAAGCCTCTTCACTTCGAATAAGATGATGAAACTTCATTGGAATATTTTCTCCATATTCTTCCAAATACTTTTGAGTATTGGCTTTTATGATGGCCTCATCTTCACAGTGTACGGCTATAAGCATGGAGGTGCTGCTAAAAATCTGCTCTAGAGTTTGAGGATTGTCTACCAACATATTTCCAGTAGAAGAACCTAAAAATAACTTAATCCCCGGAACGTTTCTAGGATTGGTTCTCAGTACTTCGTCAAGATTACTATTAGAGCCTCCCATCATAAAGCCGTAATTGGCATAGGATCTGCGATAGGCTATCCGATATTTATCCTCTAACAAGTCTTGAGTTACCGCATTGGGAAGCGTATTAGGCTGATCTATAAAACTAGTGACTCCTCCAGCTACAGCCGCTCTGCTCTCGGAAGCAATATCTCCCTTGTGTGTTAAGCCCGGTTCTCTAAAATGTACCTGATCATCAATAACGCCAGGTAAGAGGTATTTTCCGCTCGCCTCTATTATCCTACTCACTCCATTATTGGGAATATTTTTAGCGATTTCAGAAATTATATCGTTTTCAATGAGCAGATCACTTTCAATAATTTGATTTTGATTAACGATTTTAGCATTTTTGATCAGAATTTTCATATAAATAGGATATTAACTGGGCAAGTAGGTACTCCCCCTTATCGGTTTTTGTATTCTAGAACTTACAAAGTTAAACTTTATTGGCTTGTAAGAAATATGAAATTATATGAATTATCAAAAGGCTGAACTCAATTTTATTAACTTTGCTAAAAATTTGAAGCTTTGTACAAAAAACTTTTAGGACAAACTGCTATATACGGATTTGGAACTATTATTATCCGACTTTTCCCCTTTATTATAAGCCCCTTTTTAACAAGAGCCTTCGGTCCGACTGCATTAGCGCCTTTTGTGGATTTTTACTCTGTGGCAGGTATTATGATTGTACTACTTTCTCACGGCATGGAAACCACTTTTTTTCGGTTTGCTGAAAAAGAAGACGATCATCAAAAACTAATTACCACCTCCACTTTTAGCGTAGTAGCAGCCTCATTGATTTTTATGCTGTTAGGTTTTACCTTTAGGAATTCTATTGCTGAGGCTTTTAAAACTCCTGATCAGGTAAATTTTCTCACTATGATGGTGTGTATACTCGGAATCGATGGATTAAGTACCATGCCTTTTGTTATCCTCAGAAAGACCGGACGACCGAAAAAATTTGCTCTTATAAAAATTTTAAATGGACTCATCAATTTCGTACTACTCCTATTTTTTATCGTTTTTTTACCCCAATTGGGCGATAAGGGCCTATTGGGCTTTGTCTACAATGAAAATTTTGGGGTTGGTTATGTTTTTGTCGCCAATTTAATTGCCAGCACAGCAACTTTCCTACTTCTTTTTAAAGAATTGAAAGAGGTTAAATTAAGGAAATTTAGCTTTCCCCTATGGAAGAAGATGATGGCCTACTCCCTACCGATTACTATCGCTGGGCTAGCAGGCATCATCAATGAAACTTTAGACCGCCAATTTTTAAAATACCTGCTTCCTGAGGAAAAAAGTACAGAGCAAATGGCTATATATGGAACTGTATGTCGCCTGGTTACTTTTATGACTTTGTTTAGACAGGCCTATCTTATGGGAATAGAGCCCTTTTTCTTTTCTCATTCTCGTAAAGAGAATTCGAGGCAAGCCTATTCGAAGCTTATGACTTTTTTTGTAGTAGCCAACTGCTTGATGCTTCTAGGCTTATGTGCCAACTTGGAATGGATTTCCCATGAGTACATTCGAAATCCAGCCTATTACTCGGGGATCCCTATTGTCCCGCTGGTGCTTATCGCTTCTGTATTTTTAGGAATCTACCTAAACCTCTCTATTTGGTATAAACTGACGGACAAAACCATATTTGGAGCTTATATTTCTATCATCGGAGCTGTGATCACTATTGGCATCAATTACTTTTTTATTCCAGAATATGGCTATTGGGCCAGTGCCTGGGCCACTTTTTTTTCCTATTTCATTATGATGGTGATTTCTTATGGATTAGGCCATTATTACTACCCTATCCCTTACAATATGAAAAAATTATTCCTCTATCTGGGCCTATCCATACTATTTTCTTATTTATCGTATTATACTTTAAAAGGTAATTTAATTTTTGGTAACGGATTATTCTTAATATTTTTGGGTCTGGTTCTATTTTTAGAAAGGAACACTATTAAAAATTTCAGAAAATCATAACAATGAAGATAAAAGTAATCAATAGATCGAAACACCCTCTCCCAAAATATCAAACGGCTCAAGCTGCCGGAATGGACCTTTACGCGAATATTGAAGCTCCCATTCATCTGGAATCACTGGAAAGGAAATTGATCCCCACAGGCTTATTTATGGAATTACCCACAGGATATGAAGCTCAGGTAAGACCCAGAAGTGGTCTGGCTATAAAAAAAGGCATTACCTGTCTGAATGCTCCTGGAACTATAGATGCTGATTACCGAGGAGAAGTTGGCGTAATCTTGGCCAATTTATCCAGAGAAGTATTTACCATTAATGATGGTGACCGCATTGCTCAACTGGTGATCGCTAAACATGAAACAGCAGAATGGATACCTGTAGAAAATTTAGAAGATACACTGCGCGGCACAGGAGGATTTGGGAGTTCAGGCGTTGAAAAAAAATAGCCCTTAATTTAAAAATCCCAATTTTGGCCTGATTTTCGCCGCTAATTAAAAAATGTTTTAAAAATGAAAACCCCCCTGCTATATATTCTTGCTGCGGCAAGTCTTGCTTCCTGCGCTACCACTCATATAGCTAAAGAAAGCACTCCTCATACCAAGAGTGTAGAACAACCCCTAAAGGACAATACCTCTTTTTTTAAGCATATTCAAAATACCTCCAACTTCGATGCAGTAAAAATTTCTAGTACAATCAATATAGAAAATGGAAAATTTATTCCCCAGCTCAACGCTACTTTTTATATTGAAAACAATCGGAAGGTATGGGCCAATATCACCGCTCTACTGGGAATAACTGGTGCGCGGGGAATCGCTACTCCTACAGGAATTAAAGGCTACGAAAAGTTGAATAAAACCTATATTGATTCTGATTTTAGTTATCTAAATAATCTGTTGGGTGTTTCATTTATTAATTATAAAGCTTTACAAAATTTGCTGCTGGGTAAAACTTTTTTACCGATCAATCCCCAGGATTTCATATTAACCCAAACTGAACAGGGATATCATCTAAAGTCATCGAGCCCCCAGCAATTAAATGTGGATGGAAAGGTTTCTTCTTATGATATAAGTATGGACTACGATCCACTAGTTAACCTGAGCAAAGTACAGATCAATACGGTTGAATCGGATCACCAATTGGAAATTAATTATTCCAACTGGATCCATGCTAATCAAGAGAACTTTCCTAAAAATGTTAAAATAATTATAAAAAATAAAAAAACAGATCAAATTTTGATCGAAAATACGAACTTTGATTTTTCTAAGATGCAGACACCCTACTCCGTTCCACCTAACTATACTAAGAAAGAGATTAAATGACACATAAGAAACTCTATTTTTTTCTATTTTCTATCCTAAGCATCGGTATCTTCGGGCAACAAAAAGAAAAACTTCAGCAGCAAAATGCTGATCTTAAAAAACAGATAGCAACCCTTAACGCAGACTTAGCTAATTCCAAAAAAGAGTCTCGACTTTCAGTAGCCTATCTTCAGAACCTTAATCATAAAATAAATCTGAGAGAAAAGCTATATAACAATACCCAGAAAGAGAAACGCTTTATAGAGGATGATATCTATAAACGCCAATTGGAAATTAACAAATACAACCGAGAGCTGGAAACGCTTAGAAAAAATTATGCTAATATTTTAGTAAAAGCATATAAAAATAAAGGAATCCAAAATAAGGTAACCTTTATTCTATCCTCAAAAAATCTTGGGGAAGCGCTTAGAAGAATTCAGTATTTAAAACAGTATTCAGATTTTCAAGATAAAAAAGCTGCTGAAATCACCGAAAAGACAAATCAAATTAAAGCAACAATGGCTTTACGAGAAAAAGCCAAGAAAGAAAAAGAAATGCTGATGCTCAATCAGCAAAATGAACTTAAAACCATTAATGCAGAGAGGGAGCAAAAAGAAGTTCTTATTGGTGAGTTTAAACAACAAGAAGCTAAGATAACAGCCGAAATTCGACAAAAACAAGTCGAGTCTAAACAATTAGAAGGTGAAATCCGCCGAATCATCAACGAAGAAATTAGAATCGCTAAAGCTAAAGCAGAAGCAGAAAGAAAAGCACAAGAAGAACGGCAACGCTTGGCTCGTATTGAAGCAGAAAGAGAAAAAGCTCGTATTGAAGCAGAAAACAGAGCAAAAGCTGAAGCGCTTGAAAGAGAAAGGAGAGCAGCAGAAGCAGAAGCCCGAAAAGCAGCTGAATTAGCCGCTAAAAAGGCAGCTAACGAAAAAAGACATGCGGAGGAAGTCGCGAAAGCAGAAGCCAATGAAAGGGCAGAAGCCAGAAGACTCGCAGCTGAAAAAGAAGCGCGGGAAGCAGCAGCAAAAGCAAAAGCTGCTGAAGAAAGAGCATCTGCGGCAAGAGATGCAGAAGCAAGATTAGCCCAAGCTAAATATACGGCTCAGAGGGCGGCTGAAGATAAAGTCATGAAAGACTACAACACCTCGATTATGCCTAGCTCTTCTGCTTTTGCGGACAACAGAGGCAGATTACCTTTCCCTGTAAGAGGACAGATCACCCATCGCTTCGGACGTCAATCTCACCCTATTTTTAAAAATATTCAGGAAGATAATTCTGGAATTAAGATTGCGGTTGCCCCTGGAACGATAGCAAAAGCTGTTTTTCAAGGTGTCGTTTCGAAAATTTTATATGTTGGAGGATCAAAAACGGTGATGGTAAGACATGGTTCCTATTTTACGATTTATTCTAATCTGAGTTCTGTTTTGGTATCTCAAAATCAGAACGTATCTGCTGGTACACCTATCGGAAAGGTAGAAATGGATTTAGATGGATCTTATACGATGGAATTCCAAATATGGAATGGAAACACACCTGTCGACCCTTTGGGATGGCTTGCATACTAAATTAATTGTATCTTTGCAGAAATAAATACATCAAAAATGAACAGCTTAGCAATTATACTACAGTTATCTGTTACCCATGTACTTATTGTACTGGTAATACTACTACTATTATTTGGAGGTAAAAAAATTCCAGAACTAATGCGGGGAATGGGATCTGGTATCAAAGAATTTAAAGATGCCGTAAAAGAAGATGAAAAGAAAACCGATAATTCTGAACATAAATCTTCTTAAAAAATATGTCCTTGACCAAAACTGCATGGGCTATTTTCAATCAGTCTATTATTCAATATCATCTTCTTGATAACGTGGATGCTCAGGAAGAGAACCCTTTTGAAGAAGGGAGTTTGGAACGAATTTTGTATTCTAAAAACTGGATTGATACAGTTCAATGGCATCTTGAAGATCTTATTCGTGACGAGAATATTTCTCCAGATGAAGCTTTGTTTTTGAAAAGAAGAATAGATGCCTCTAATCAAAAAAGAACTGATTTAGTGGAGTATATAGACCATTATTTTTTTGAAAAATATCGTCATATCCCTATAAAAACTGATGCAAGATTAAATACGGAAACTCCCGCTTGGGCTTTTGATAGGCTCTCTATATTAGCCTTAAAAATCTATCATATGAAAATAGAGGCCTCCAGAGAGGATGCAGAGGTAAAGCATCGCGAAAAATGCAGGGTCAAACTATCAATATTAAAGGAACAATATAAAGATTTATCTTTAGCCATAGAGCAGTTGCTTACTGATATAAGTGAGGGGTCGGTTATAATGAAAACTTACAAACAGATGAAAATGTATAATGATGAGAGCCTAAACCCTATATTATATCAGAAAAAAAAGCAACATGGCTAAAACAAATATTGTTTTTTTTATAATGATTAGTTTTTTAAGCATTTCCTGTTCGGTTGAAACGCTTAATTATATTTCACGTATAGACAACAAGAGTCAGATGCCTAGCTCAGTAGTTTCTATTATTGATAATCAATATATTAATGACAAGATTGTATCCACCCAAATAAGTATTGAAAAGGTAAAATATATGTCAGATCTTTCCAATCTTATTACAGTATTTCCAAAATTTACCAATGCAGCCGTTGACGCAGAAATAAAAAAATTAAAAACAGCTGTACAGTCTTATATCTACGCAACTACTGAAGGTAAAGCCAAACAAAAAAAATCCGCCTATAAAGCCTATGCTCAGTCTTTTAAGACACTCCAAAGTCTGAAAAAATATATGAATAGTGATGACATGGAACTCATGAGCCGTTATTTAACACGCATAAAAGCCAATATCAATTCTTTAGAATATCTTAATTAGTACATAAAATGATTGAAATCCAGGCACAATCAAATGTTCCCACAGAATACGGACAGTTTAAAATGGTGGCCTTTTCCGAGAGTAGTGATGACTGGATGCCTCACCTGGCTATTATTGCCGATAAAACAGATTTCAGCCAGACGGTAAATGTAAGATTTCATTCGGAGTGTATTACCGGAGAAGTTTTTCATTCAAATAAATGTGAATGTGGGCAACAGTTAGATGCTGCCATGCGCTATATTGATGAGCATGGTGGTATTATAATTTATCTACGCCAAGAAGGCCGTAATATAGGTATTATTAATAAGCTTAAGGCCTATGCCCTTCAGGAAAAAGGATTTGATACGGTAGAAGCTAATCTGAGGCTCGGTCTACCAGTAGATGACAGAGATTTTGGCATCGCCATTGAAATACTGAATCTATTAAAAGTAAAGTCAGTCAATCTGATCACCAATAACCCATTGAAAATAAAGGCTATAGAAGAAAGCAATATCAGCCTAAAAAGCAGAATCCCATTGCAGATAGCCGCAACAAAAGAGAGTAAGAATTATTTGAATGTTAAGAAAAATTATTTTGGCCACTATTTAGATGATGAAAAATGATACTATGAACTTGTTTAAACTTATAGTTTTCTGAGGAATAAAATAACAAAAGCAATATAATGCAAAGAATTCCAAGTTATTACAGAAGTTTCAAATCGTATTAATAATGCTTTGAAAGTATCCATCCAAGCATTTGCTTTCTCTATATTGAACCTTCGTTTATATAATTCTTCATCAAAACAATAATAATTCTTGGCTGTTTTATTATTCCTGAGATGGGTTTTAATATTGGCGATTATTTTTTCTTTTTCT
>NZ_JAAABJ010000544.1 GCF_009904105.1 Elizabethkingia argenteiflava
AGCCAAGAATTATTATTATTTTGATGAAGAATTATATAAACGAAGGTTCAATATAGAGAAAGCAAATGCTTGGATGGATAGTTTCAAAGCATTATTAATACGATTTGAAACTTCTGTAATAACATGGAATTCTTTGCATTATATTGCTTTTGTTATTTTATTCCTCAGAAAACTAATAGTTTAAACAAGTTCAAAATAAAAAGAGCCAGTGGAAAATAAGTTAATATTTTATTAGTTTATTTAAAAAAAAGACAAAAAAATATATGAACGATTTGAATGAAAATGACGTGATTATTTCTACAAATCATATTAATGAAAATATTCTTAAGGGTACACTTGGTGTGGTTTTAAATGTTTTTGAAGAAAATAAATATTTTTTAGTAGAATTTATAGGTGATGATGGGAATCCTATGCAGGAGGGAGTGCAAAAAGTTAATGTAAATGATATTGCAAAACTTACCAATCCTCCTATGAAGAAGGAATACAAAAGATTTATCTCAATGATATTAGGAAAATCATAAACCCTTCCGCTACAAAAAAACGTCCAATTTCGAACTATTCATCCCCGCCTGTATAGGTAAATAAGAAAAGAAAGCCAAGTTATCGGATTAGGCTTTTTTATTTTTATGGTTTCGCACAGTTTTTATTAAAGAAGTATTTAAATTTTTGTTCATCTTTAAAATGCCCGCTTGTTTTGGTCCTTCCTATAATTAGAATTTTTGATCTTACATTTTCACCGATTCTGTTTTTACAAAATATATAGATGATTCCTTAGAACGTTTTTTATAAATTAGCACCGTGAAATATTTTTCTCTAGTCTTAGCTCTTTTTATCACCCTCTTATGTTTGTCTTCGGGATTTGTAAAGGATGAATGCCGGGAATATATTTCAAATATTCAGTCATCACCAGAAAATCCAGAGCACGATGACCTCAATAGCTGCTATCCCTTTATGTGCTGTCATATTTGTTGTAGTTTCACAATTTCAGTAAAAACAGATATTGCAACAACTGAAACAGTAAAACACTTATACGATAAAGTTTTTAGTACATACAGATCTTTTATAACTTCAGAATTTTCTAACTCTATCTGGCAGCCGCCTAAAATGGCTTAATGTTTTTACCTGATGACCGTAAGGTCGCAAGTCTCCCATTTTATAACATTAAGAATCATTAGAAAATGAAATCAAAATTTATATTGCTACTTCTCGTGGCAATAAATACCCTTGCATTCTGCCAAAATACATTTAAGGCAATTATCCGAGATCAAGAAACCAAACAACCGCTAAGCGGTGTTGTAGTCCAATTAAAAAAGCTTACAATTTCAGCAATATCAGATGCTACTGGACAAATAATTCTGAACCATATTCCGAATGGACAGCAAAGTATAGAATACAGTTTTTCGGAATATGAAACAAAAACAGAAATCTACCAGTTTCCAGTATCAATATGCGATACAATTATAGTTCATTTAAAATCAAGTGAACACCAACACGAGGACGAAATAGAAGAGGTTCGTATTTCCTCAACAAGAAGTACCCGAACCATAAAAGATATTCCTACCAGAATTGAGTTTATTGCGGGTGAGGAACTGGAAGAAAAAGGGAATATGAGATCTGGAGATATCCGACTTCTTTTGAGTGAAAGTACAGGTATCCAAACACAGCAGACTTCTGCAATTTCAGCCAATGCTTCAATTCGGATTCAGGGGCTTGATGGAAGATATACACAAATATTAAAAGACGGATTTCCCTTATATTCAGGCGCAGCAAGCGGTTTAGGACTATTACAGACTCCACCTTTAGATTTGAAACAGGTGGAAGTGATTAAAGGTTCCGCCTCAACGCTTTACGGGGGTGGGGCTATTGCGGGTCTGGTGAATTTAATTTCCAAAACTCCAACGAATAAGAGGCAACTTCGTTTTCATTTGAATGGAATATCAAGTAAAGGTTTTGATATGAATGGTTTCTACGGTCAGAAATTCGGAAAAATCGGAACAACTGTTTTTTTATCACACAATCGAAACTGGGCTTATGCCCCTTCAAGAACCGATTTTACAGCGATTCCTAAATTTGAAAGGTATGTTATCAATCCAAAACTCTTTGTTTACTTTAATGATCATACCAAATTAAACTTTGGAATCAACACGGCAGTTGAAAACCGGCTTGGTGGAGATGTGGAGTACATTAAGGGAAGGGGGGATAGCATTCATAACTATTTTGAAGAAAATAAGACACAACGTTATTCTACTCAATTATCATTTGACCATAAAATTGATGATGGAAATTTTATAAATATTAAAAATAGTGTGAGTTATTTTAATAGAATGATCAATATTCCGAAATATACTTTTGATGGTACTCAAGTATCAACGTTTAGCGAAGCCAATTACACCCACAGAAAGGAAAATACAGAATGGGTAACAGGTGTGCATTTGTGGACAGATAATTTTAAGGAAAAGCAATTTTCAGAATTTTTATTAAGAAACTATAATCAGGTAACAATGGGAATTTTCGCTCAAAATCTATGGAGGGTTACAGATTGGTTTAATCTTGAAATAGGATTACGCGGAGATTATATCGTTGATTATGACGTTGTTATATTGCCTAGAATCTCAGCATTATTTAAAATAACCGATAAGCTTTCCTCAAGAATAGGTGGTGGATTCGGATATAAAGCACCCACCATTTTTACTGAAGAAAGTGAGCGTATACAGTACAGAAATGTATTGCCTATTGATAAAGACTTGAACAAACTGGAAAAAAGTTACGGAGGAAATATAGACTTTAATTACCGAACAAAATTATCGAATAAATTAAATTTTAGTATTAACCAGCTTTTCTTCTATACCTACCTGAATCATCCTTTGATGTTAGAAGCTCGTCTCGGTAATATATTCCAGTTCGTTAATTCATCTGGGCATCTTGATACCAAAGGAACTGAAACCAATATCAAATTGAAATATCAAGATTTTAAACTATTTCTAGGGTACACTTACACCGATACTGGGTTCTATAAAAACGCTATTAAGACGACGAATCCATTAACGCCTAAACACCGAATTAATTCTGTTTTGATGTATGAAGTAGAAAACCAATGGAAGATAGGTCTTGAAGCTTACTATTTCAGTAAACAGAAACTTGGGGACGGTGCTATTGGTAAGCAGTATTGGCTGTGTGGATTGATGGCGGAAAGAATCTGGGGGAATTTATCAATTTACATCAATTTTGAAAACTTCCTTGATTCAAGACAGTCAAAATTTGATACTATTTATACAGGTGCAGTGAACCATCCCAACTTCAGAGATATTTATGCCCCCCTTGACGGTTTTCTTGTTAACGGAGGAATTAAATTTAACCTTTAATAAGCTAAAATCTACCCACTCCAATCCGCTAATGCTTTCAAGAGCTATTTAAAAAGCGAAAGATCCTAATATATTCAATGAAAATGACAGCAAATAAATAAGCTTGCTGTCATTTTTTATCCGTATTCCAGCAAGAAGAGCAATTATTTAGTATGAAGATGTATAAAGGAGTTCTAGCTTTTAAAAATAAACAATCTCGATGTGTCACTAAGTTGGGGATGATCTTCAAAATACTTTTATTGATGATTTAGTTCGTTTCAGTCAGATCATATAACAGATTAAATCTCGTAGACTTTTCTAAAATTAGTTAATTCTAAAAACTAAAAAAGGAATAATCTAGCTCTTTTCGCGTTAACTGTCTATAGAGATGGGAGGAGGATTAAAATATCTGTTTTACTACAAATATTTACTTAAAATTATTATCCCATATTCCCTTCGAATTGCATATAGCTTAGCAAAATGAAAATACTGATAATAGAAGATGAAAAGGAATTGGCTGAAAGTATCTCAGAATACCTCTCTGAAGAAAACTATTTATGCTCTTTTGCCAGTAATGTTCGCCAAGCCCTCGAAAAGATACAACATTACTACTACGACTGCATTATTTTAGATATAATGTTGCCCGATGGGAACGGCCTCGAGATACTACAAGTACTTAAAAAGCAACATAAACAAGATGGAATTATCATCGTTTCCGCTAAAAATGCAGTAGAGGATAGGGTGAGAGGTCTGCATCTCGGTGCAGACGATTATCTAACAAAGCCCTTTCATTTATCTGAATTGATGGCGAGGGTTTTTTCTATCATACGCAGAAAAAAATTCGAAAACTCCAATATTATTCAGCAGAATGAATTGCAGGTCGATCTCCTATCAAAAACAGTTACGATCCATTGTCAGTCGGTTTTACTCACCAAGAAGGAATTTGATCTTTTAATTTATTTTATTGGAAATAAAAATAAAATTATTTCTAAAAGTACTTTAGCAGAACATTTATCAGGTGATTTTGCAGATATGTTAGACAGTCATGATTTTGTTTATGCCCATGTTAAAAATCTCAAAAAAAAGCTCTACGATGCGGGATGTAATCACTATCTAAAGACTGTTTATGGAACAGGATACAAATGGACCATTTGATAATGAAACCTCTTTTAAATAAAACAACAAGGCCTTTTATTCTGTATGTTATGATGGTACTCATCATCAGCATACCTGTGTATTATTTTGTAATGGATTCTATTTGGAAAAGGGAACTGGACGAACATAATAAGCTTCTTGCTGAAAAAACAGCTTATGAGTTTAACCAGCTTGATATTTCAATAAAAAAATTAGAAGAAAGTATTGCACTATGGAACCATATTCAGCCTGGCACCAATATTACAAAAACTAGAAAAGGTGAAGATCTTAGTGCGAAAACTTTTACAATTGAAAAACCAAAGATTTATTCACAGAACCCTAACATTGATAGATTTAGATGTTTATCCACAGTAATATATATAAAAAACAAACCTTATTGGTTTACAATTGAAACCAACATTGAAGAGTCGCAGGAGACTATAGCTATATTGGCCATAACTACAATTTTCTTTTTTATTATGATTGTCTTAGGCTTCCTGCACCTTAACAAAAAATTATCCGGTAGGGTTTGGGAACCCTTTAGAGACAGCTTAGAGAAACTAAAAAAATTCAATTTAAACCATCACCATCAAATCAATTTTATTCAGACTGACACGATGGAATTTGAAGAACTTAATGAGTCATTGCGAAAGCTCATTGACCATAGTGTATCTGTTTTTAATGGTCAGAAGGAGTTTACTGAAAATGCTTCACACGAACTACAGACACCATTAGCTATTATTAAAAATAAGTTGAACATACTTTTGCAAAGCAAGAATTTAACCGATGAACATTATGAAATTGTGGAGGAGATTAATGTCGCCTTGATGAGAAGCTCCAGAATTAATAAAAATCTTTTATTACTGGCTAACATCAAAAATAGCCAGTTTGATATTGTTGATCTTTATATAGGCGAACAAGTACATAAGAGCATCAATCATCTGGAAGAGCATATAGCGCAAAAAAATATGGCATTCTCTTATAATATTCAGAATAATATAAGGTGTAAAGGAAACATCTGCCTTACAGAAGTTTTAATCAATAATCTTTTAATCAATGCCTTAAAATATACCCATAGCAGTGGTGAAATGATGGTTGAACTTACACACCACGATCTGCGAATTAAAAATTCTGGATTCGAAGGTTTAAATCCACATCTTATTTTTAAAAGATTCTCTAGGTTTTCAAGCGATAAGGGAGGAAGTGGTCTCGGTCTTGCCATTATAAAGGAAATCTGCAGATTTCAAGATTGGAAAATTATTTATATCTTCGAAAATAATTTCCACATTTTTAAGGTAAAGTTTTAAAATTCAAAATTTCTTCAAAATTGAGCGCTATTATTGACCGTTATAATTTTAATTATGAAGGATAAAAAAATATCTGATTTACTTATAAAACCTTTTAAAGGTCGTTTTTCCATATTGTTTGGCGTATTGAGCCTATATCTTCTGCTTTCGTTCTTAATAAGGTTAATTCTTATGATTTGGAGCATAAAAGATGTCGATCTTAATCTATTCAACCTTTTAAGGGCATTTTTTACGGGATTTATTTTTGATCTTGCAATCGGATCTCTGTTTGTTCTCCCCTATGCCGTCTATCTTTTAATTTTTCCAAAACGCTGGATCGGATCATTATTCGATAGGTCTTTTACCTATTGCTATCTCACTTTATTACTCATCATTATTTATTTCAGTCTTTTAGCCGAAATTCCCTTCTGGGAAGAATTTGGCGTAAGATTTAATTTTATAGCTGTTGATTATTTGATCTATACTTATGAGGTAGTAGAAAATATTAATCAATCCTATCCATTGCCTGTAATCGCTGTTGTTCTTGTCGGATTAATAGTCGTAACACTACTGGCTTTTAAAAAGTTTAAGATATTTCGAAATGCATTTTCAGACCAAAAGCCCTTTACCAGTCGTTTGAGTCATGCATTATTTGTAAGCATTGCCGCTGTTTTTTTGGGAATGATGATGAAAAATAAGCAAGCTGATTTCAGTAATAACCTTTTGGTTAATGAACTTGCTAAGAACGGAGCCTTTTCTTTCTTTTCAGCATTCAGATCGAATGAACTGGATTATGAAACATTTTATCCCAAGCTTAAAGAAAAGGATTCATATAGCATTGTTAAACGAGATCTTCTTCAGGAAAATCAAAACTTTGTTCGTACAAGTTATGACGATGTTTTAAGGTTTACAAAAGGGAATCAGGAAAAAAAACCTAATATTATTTTAATAGCCATCGAAAGTTTCAGTGCAGATTTTTTAAGCACATTCGGAAATAAAGATAAGCTGACACCCAATTATGAAAAGTTGGCGAACGAGAGTATTTTCTTTACCAATCTTTATGCTACGGGTACCAGAACCGTTAGGGGAATGGAGGCATTAACACTATGTGTTCCACCGACTCCGGGAAACAGTATTGTCCGGAGACCCAATAATGATCATCTTTTTTCAATCTCTACAATATTAGAAGCTAAGAACTATAAGCCTTACTTTATTTATGGAGGTGATGGTTATTTTGATAATATGAATAATTTCTTTGGAGGTCAGGGATTTGATATTGTAGATCGTGACAGAGGGAATCCATTATCCGATAATATTAAAACAAATAGATTTTCCATTAAAGATAAAGAAGTAAGCTTTGAAAATGCTTGGGGAGTATGTGATGAGGACATTTATAAACAATCTATTAAATACGCAGATAAAAGCAGTAGTGAAGGAAAACCCTTTTTTCAATTCGTAATGACTACTTCCAACCATAAGCCGTACACTTTTCCTAAAAATAAAACTGATTTACCACCAGGAGACAGAAATGCTGCTGTGAAATATACGGATTATGCTTTAGGGAAATTTATTTCCGATGCTCGAACAAAACCTTGGTTTAAAAATACGGTTTTCGTAATTGTTGCAGACCATTGTGCCAGCAGTGCCGGAAAGTGGGAAATCAATATTGCGAAGCATCATATTCCGGCAATTATATATAATCTTAGTCATAAACCTCAAAAAATCGAACGCTTAATGTCACAAATTGATGTCATGCCAACATTATTCGGATACTTAGGCTGGAATTATAATACAAGCTTATATGGAAAAGACATCAATCAAACGAAAGTTGGAGATGAACGTGCTTTTATGGGAAATTATAGAACGCTAGGCATGCTCAAAGGAAATATTTTCACACAGATTGATGATCGCAAAAGAGTGAAGCAATTTAATGTTTCACAGGATGATCAGGCTTTAACAGAAGTGAAATCTGAAAATCAAGCTTTCATTTCCCAAACCATTTCTTATTACCAGACAGCAAGTGAGAGGTTTAAGAAAGGAAAAATGAAAGTCAATCGAAACTAAATTAAATCTGAATAATACTTTCACATATCAGAATAAAAGTAACTCACATAATTTTTTTGTTGCTTTGTTTGAATTCGTCAATACTTAATCTGACAGTTGTAATCAAATTAAAAAACTGTTAAAACAGATTAAGTATTATGACACCACAACAAAAAATCATCAAAAACAAGTTATGCTTACTTGAATTAGCACAACA
>NZ_JAAABJ010000545.1 GCF_009904105.1 Elizabethkingia argenteiflava
GATAAAGGTTTTTGTGCTTCGCAAAATAGTGTTTATTATGGTTATAAATTGCATGCAGTGTGTACTACTGATGGGATTTTTACCGATTTTGATCTAACACAAGCTTCTGTACAGGATATTCATTATATCAAATATATTAAGCACTTTTACAATATTAGGAGACAAAGGTTATCTGAGTATTGATTATCAAAGAGACTTATTTAATTACAACCAGATTAATATGGAAGTACCTATGCGAAAAAATAAACATGGATAGAAGCCGCAGCCTTATATTTTTAGAAAATCCCGAAAGCGCATCTATAGCTTATTTTCGCAATTATGTGATCAGTTTATGTTTAGAAGAAACTATGCGTAATCCTTGGATGGCTTTAAGTATAGATTATTATCTAAGATAATTGCAATGACTGTTATAAAATGCATTAATAAACTAAACAATAGAAATATTA
>NZ_JAAABJ010000546.1 GCF_009904105.1 Elizabethkingia argenteiflava
CTAGGCTTACCCAGACTTGAGAATTTAACTCCCTTGATTTACGATTTCCCACGCCCTCCACGGACATAAATCAACTCTTTTGGAAGATTCTGACCATTTGATTCCCTTTGTTCTAAAAGAGGTTCAAAGGTGTGTTCGTCGTAAGGAGTTTGCAAAAATGCCTTAGAGCCTGTTTAAAAATAAGCGAAAAAAAAATTATAATGGCCAAAAAAAGAAGTTTAGTTTTAAGTTAATTTAAGTTCTAAAAAATTAAAAACATGTTCGTTAACGACATAAACGAATCCCAGTGGAAATATAAAAAAAAAAA
>NZ_JAAABJ010000547.1 GCF_009904105.1 Elizabethkingia argenteiflava
AAGCTCATGCTATCATCCGTTTGTTTCACTTGCCATGCTATCGATAGTAGATTAATAGGGCCATCTTATAAGGAATTAGCTACAAAATTTACAGAATCCTACTTGGACTATTTGGCGGATAATATTATACAGGGAGGATATGGGGTGTGGGGAGAAAGCCCGATGTCTCCGCATCCTGGGATAGCTAAAGAGGAGGCTCAATTGATCGTGAATTATATTCTTTCCTTAAAAAAATAAAAATCGAAAAGAGTCCGCTTTTAAAAGCGGTTGAATGAGATAAAAAAAAGTATAAAAATAAAAGATAAAAAGGTATTTTATTATGA
>NZ_JAAABJ010000548.1 GCF_009904105.1 Elizabethkingia argenteiflava
AACTTCTGATTAATTTGCATATTTCTAATGGCATGCTATCTACAATGTAATAATCACTGACAGATATTTTTGCAGCTATCTTGTTTCTTAATGAATCCCCATAAGCAAACAAGTTGCGCTTTCTGCGATTGTAAACACTACGTTCAATCCTAGAGGATAAATTGAAAGGTAATTTTCTGAATAAATCCCGCTCTGAATCAATACTCATAAATTCTGAAGTTAAGTCT
>NZ_JAAABJ010000549.1 GCF_009904105.1 Elizabethkingia argenteiflava
GAAAAATGCTGTTGGTGGTTTTTGCCTTTTTTCTAGCTTGATAGCCTAGCTTTTCACCTCCCATTCGGCTTGGGGTGTGGCTGCCGTCCAACTGAACGTTTGACATCTCCAATTTTCTTTTATTAAGGAGCGAAAGACCTATCCATGCCTTTCTGAAAGAGCCATCTTTGCTCCATTTATTGAAATAATAGTAAATGCTTTGCCAGCAGATTTTCTCTTTGACAAAGTATTCTTTCAAACTTAATTCACGCCGCTGACAGACTGTTTTCAGGCGTTTTACAATAAGTTGAATTATTTTTATCCTATCATATCTCGTCGAAAATACTCTTTTTCCTTTGCTTAAAGGAGATAAAATCCATCTTTCTATTTTATATTTGCTGAAGGGTTCTAGATTATTAGTTATTTGAATTGCAATTCAAATTGGCTATTTTTCTCCGAACTCTTTTACTTTTTTAAAAGTTTAAACAACTTCTATAAAAAAATCGATACAAATATCGTCTCCTCATAGATCTAAAAAAATTAGTTATAAAATTTTTATTTTATATTTTTGGAAAAATAAATTCATGAATCGAGACCTCTATATCGATTTCGCAAAAGGATGGGCTACGCTTAGCGTTATATTCATTCATACAACTTTCTGGTCTGGGCAGTTTTACATCCCAACAGAGCTTAGATCGCTAAGTTTGCTCATAGATGTCCCCCTGTTTTTTGCATTAAGCGGTATCACCTCATCCGGAAATATAGAAAAAACCTTTTACCGCCTACTGAGACTACAGATTACCTATATGATATTTGTCACGGGATTGTTCTTTGCCGATTGGATTTTTAAATCTGGATTTATTAACATTTGGAATACAAATGATCTAAAAAGCTTTTATACTATTTTTGGTGAAAAATATGTACCCCAACACATCTCCACCTCTATCAACTGGGCACAACTAGGCAACTGGTACCTCCACAGCTACAGCAATTGTGATACCTTCCCTGTGGTAATGGGTAGCTTTTGGTATCTTAAGGTATATTATATCGTTAGCGTGATGGGGGTACTCATCCTCAGATTTTTTAAACAGCATATTCCATGGTTTATAGGCGGTTGTATTATTCTCCTGCTTATTTTCAACATCAATCAGCAACTCTACCCTTCCGGGCAGGTAGGCTATACCATGTATTATCTGGCTATTTTTCTTATCGGCTTTCTCCTAAAAGGAAAATCAATAAAAAGAACAGTGATTCCTTTTTTATATTTTTTAGCCCTTATCAGTATTATAGCGATGCCCTATTTTTATGACAAGGATATTTATTATAGAATTAACCGGCAGAAATTCCCTCCCCATCTGCCTTATATCATTTGGTCTTCGCTCTCTTTAATTTCGGTATTTGTTTTCTATAATCGCTTAAAAATAACCCGAGACAACTGGATCAACTACATCGGAAGACATGCTATTTTCTTCTACTTTGCTCAGGGAATAAGCTCTTCTCTGATCTATTTTATTGCAGTCCCTCTAAAGGAGCATATTCATTGGTCCCTATTGATCTTCGTAATTTATACCACGAATGTTATTGCAGCTATACTGATCGCAAAGTTTTTGATGAAAGCCGACGCTTTGGGCTGGTATCTTTTGGAAAGGTTAAGAAAAATTACAAGTATAGTATAGACTCCTGAAAACAGCCAATATCCCTACCCCAACAAACTTACATATCAGGCAGACGCCTCTGTAACAACATAGGAATTTATCCTGTCTTAGGTGCAAAATAGAAGGTAAAATTATATTCCGAAAACCCAACATGGCCCTGTTGAGTTTTCGAAATAAATCACTTATATACAGTAATATAGAAAAACAGATGATTGATTGTATACAATAGCGAACCTTATTATCTTTGCTATAATAAAACAGAGAGGCTTAAAGTGTGTTTTCTCCTTTAATTCCCTCATTAAAAACTAATCATTTTTATCATTGCCTATAACACAAAAGATAAAGGATATACAAAATACTAAAACTAACAATATAAAGCCTCCGATTACTGATTCAAATAAAGTCCGGAAAGCATTAAAATTGGAAATAGTCCGAATGATAGTACTATAATTGGAAAAAATATATGACAAACTTAACTTTTCGGAATGCAGACATTTCAGATTTATCCCGAATAGTTGAAATATACAATACAACTATTTCATCACGAATGGTTACGGCTGATACCAAAAATGTTTCAGTAGAAAGTAGAGAAAAATGGTTTAACGAGCATCATCCCCCGGAAAGACCTCTTTGGGTTGTTGAGGATGATTCAAATAAAATGATAGTTAGCTCAGTTTTCAATCTTTTTACGACCGCCTCCCATATCATACGACGGTTGAAATAAGTATTTATTTGGACACTGAACAACGGGGCAAAGGATTAGGAAAGAAAATTCTTCAATATTATATTGACAACGCCCCAAAGTTTGGAATTAAAAACTTACTTGGCTTTATTTTTTCTCATAATGAACCGAGTTTAAAACTGTTCAGGCATTTCGGATTTGAATATTGGGACACACTTCCAAAGATTGCATTACTGGATGGACAGGAAAGAGGATTAAAAATTTTAGGCAAACGAATTAACTGAAAAAATACAATTTATGAACTTTGACATACTCCCCCATATTATAGAACAAAAACCTCATTCTTTATCCTTTGCAGGAAAAGGATATTGTATCTTTATACGCTTTTCCCCCGACCCAAAATTTGGGGACAGCAAACCAATAAAGACCGGGAGGAAAAGAAGTATTTGCAACATTTTTTAATGGAAACATAAAGAGTAAAGGGGAAAATTGTGTATAAAGCTACAGGAGGTGTAATGGGCAGTGACCGATATTATGATTACAACACACAAGAAAACAGCATATTCATCGGCTATACGTTTTATGTGGTAAAATATGGTAACAAGGGCGTAAAGCATTTTGTAAAAAACAGAATATTGAACTCTATTTTTAAATTCGTTTTAAAAGTTTATTGCATATTGGGGTCGGCAATATGCTTTCGAAAATTGCCCTTAGTCCTATATCCGCTAAAAAATTAGCGAACAGGAGATAAGCTATTTTGGTGAAGCATTTAGATTAAATTGCGTTTACGAAATTTCCAAAGCTTATTGGCAACAAAAAAGACTCCCAAATAAAATTATTATCAAAAAAATTATACAAAACTATGTTTAGGCTAAAATTACCAACAGATCCACGTTGGGCTAATATTGCAGAAAAAAATATTGAAGAGGTCTTAACCGACCACGCTTGGTGCGAACAAAAGGCAGCTACCAATGCGATTACACTCATCACCTTACTTCCGGAATATCCGGAAATTGTCACTGAACTTTTATCCATCGCTCAGGAGGAACTGGATCATTTTAACCAGGTGCATGAAATTATAAAAAAAAGGGGATATACACTGGGAAGGCCCAGAAAGGATGATTACGTAAACGAACTTTTTAAATTTATTATTCAAGGTTGTCGCGAAGATTTTATTGTGGATAAACTGCTCTTTGCAGCCATGATAGAAGCCAGAAGCTGCGAACGCTTCAAGGTCCTGACTGAAAACATTAAAGATGAAGAGCTAAAATTTTTTTATACAGAACTCATGATTTCAGAAGCCAATCATTACACAACTTTTATTAAATTCGCAAGACAATTGGGAGATCCGGAAAAGGTTAATCAGCGCTGGGAAGCATGGTTGGATTATGAAGCCCGGATTATCCTATCATATGGAAAAAAAGAAACCATTCATGGTTAAATAATGGAAAATAAAGGTTTTAATTATTACATAGGATTTTTTTTCAGGTCACTCCTACAAGGTTTAGTGATCTTAGGTCCCATTGCAGCTACCATAGGTCTTATTTGGTACTTGGTATCTTCTATAGACAACATTATCCCCACCATTTCGGAGCGGTTTCCGGGGCTGGTTTTTATTTCTGTTATCTTTACCACCTCATTGGTAGGATTTATGGGAACCAAGTTTTTATTGGGTCGTATTCTGGTAGATGCCATCAACAACTTACTAGAACACACTCCTGGCATTAAATACGTTTATTCTTCCCTTAAAGACGTGATGAGTTCTTTTGTAGGGGATAAAAAAAAATTTAACAAGCCAGTGTGGGTAAAAATCAACGATAAGCCGGAAATATGGCGTATAGGCTTCCTCACCCAAGACGATCTCTCTCCGGTCGGGTTAAAGGAAAAAATAGCCGTTTACCTCCCTCATTCTTACGCTATTTCAGGATGGGTTATCCTGACGGAAATGCACAATATCCGCAAAGTAGAGGGAATGAATTCTGCACAAGCCATGAAGTTTGCTGTCAGCGGTGGTGTTTCGGGTTTCTACACCCAAGATACTTCTCATAAGGCAACAGAAAGTGTATAGAAAAGCTGATATAAATATGAAAATCTATTCAAGTCCATTATAGATATTTTTACTCCTAAAGGCAAAGGCCTGTATGCCGTAAAATACTGAAAAACTATACATCACCCTTTAAAGCAGAGATTTCATCCCGTATTTTCGCTGCCTTTATAAAATCTAAATTTTTAGCCGCCAATTCCATTTGTTTTTGCTTCTGAATCAGTAATTCTTGAATTTCTTCGGAAGAATAATGAGCTTGGACTTCTGCCACCTTTTGAGTTGCGATCTCCTTTTGAAGGTACTTTTCGTCCGGAAAATCAGGATTGCGCTTAACCAGAGACTCGCTAATCTTTTTATTCAATGGCTGAGGCTTTATTCCCCGGGATTGATTATAGTGCATTTGTTTCTCACGGCGATAGTTGGTTTCGTCCATAGCTGCCTGCATACTCTTGGTTATCTTATCCGCATACATAATGGCTTTGCCATTCAAATTCCGAGCAGCACGACCTATGGTTTGAATCAAAGAGCGCCGAGAGCGTAACATACCTTCCTTATCTGCATCCAGAATGGCAACTAGGGAAACCTCTGGAAGGTCTAAGCCTTCCCGTAAAAGATTTACTCCCACCAGTACATCAAAGAGTCCTAACCGCAAATCTTGCATGATTTGTATTCTTTCCAACGTATCTATATCTGAATGGATATAACGGGTTCTTATACCGAATCTGGTGAAATATTTTGTCAATTCTTCTGCCATTTTTTTAGTCAGTGTCGTCACCAACACACGCTCGTCCTCTTCCGTTCTCTTTTGAATTTCTTCCATCAAATCATCAATCTGATTTAAGGTAGGTTTGACTTCAATAAGAGGGTCTAATAGACCTGTAGGTCGTATAATCTGCTCTATATAGGCTCCTCCTGTTTTTTGCAACTCGTAATCGGCAGGTGTAGCACTTACATAAATCACCTGATTTTGCATATGTTCAAACTCTTCAAACTTTAATGGACGATTGTCCAGGGCTGCAGGTAGCCGAAAACCATGCTCCACCAAAACTTCTTTTCTACTCCTATCTCCTCCATACATCGCATGAACTTGGGGAATAGTGACATGGCTTTCATCAATGACCATAAGATAGTCCTCAGGAAAGTAATCTAAAAGGCAAAAGGGTCTTGATCCTGGCTCTCTACCATCCATATAGCGAGAATAATTTTCGATACCTGAGCAATAGCCCAATTCCTTAATCATCTCCAAATCGAGTTCTGTTCTCTCGGTTAATCTTTTAGCTTCATAAGATTTATCCATTTGCTGAAAAAAATCCGTTTGCTTCATCAAATCATTCTGAATCTCTTTAATCGCATTTTGCATGGTTTCAGGCGAGGTAACGAAAAGATTAGCCGGATAGATGTTAATTTTATCGAAATCTGAGATTACATTTCCTGAAAAAGGATCGAAACTCTGAATTTTCTCAATAACATCCCCCAAAAACTGAATGCGAATTCCATTATCAGCATAGGCCGGAAAAACATCGATTACATCTCCTTTAACCCTAAAGTTTCCCCTTCCAAATTCATTTAGACTCCTAGAATATAAAGAGTTCACCAAGGTCTGTAAAAGTTTGGTTCTAGAAATAGGAATATCGACATCTAATGAAATAACCGATTTATGAAATTCGGTGGGATTACCTATACCATAGATACAAGATACCGATGCCACGATCAGAACATCCCGCCGGCCTGAAAGCAAAGAGGCCGTTGCAGAAAGTCTAAGTTTCTCTACCTCTTCGTTGATACTCAAATCTTTTTCAATATAGGTATTCGTGGTAGGGATAAAAGCTTCTGGTTGATAATAATCGTAATAACTCACAAAATATTCAACTGCATTATGAGGGAAAAATTCCTTAAACTCCATAAATAGTTGGGCGGCTAAAGTTTTATTATGGGCCAAAACGAGAGTGGGCTTTTGCACTTCTTGCACAACATTGGCAATCGTAAAAGTTTTCCCAGATCCGGTGACGCCTAAAAGGGTTTGGTATTGCTCTCCAACTAGTATGCCTTTGGTTAACTTTTCTATAGCCTGTGGCTGATCTCCTTTCGGCTGATATGCTGATTGTATTTCAAATTTCATGTAAAATAATATTCTATACAAATCTACGAAATAGGAAAGAATGGATAAGATTACAACTTTGCATAAAAGCTTCTTCATTATATGTCAAAACCCTATAAAAAAACTATTATTCAACAGCGTGTATCAGGGCTTGCAAGTTATAAAAAGAGCTAACTCTCTACTCTTTATAAATACGGTCCTTTTACATTATAACTATTTCTTACGACTATATTTTTAGTGATGTATTGTATGATTGCTATTTCTGTCATCCTTGTTAATATCCTAGTTTTAAAACTGTGGAAAAATTTTACATCATTACGCCTGACTAAAAACGATCCCCGATTTGAGAGAATTCGAAAAATCAAGTTGTATGCTAGCCCTTGTTAGGTTAATCTTTCCTAGCTTACGAGGGGGATTTGAATCCTTTTTTAAGCCTTAAATCATAAAAAATAACGGTAATTTATATCCTTAAAAAACTACTATGATTATAAAAAAAATAAGCATTTGATATGGCAAAATAGATAAGCAGATCTTCAAAACTTAATATTTGGCCCTTATTTTATTGATCTAAAAAAGAAATTCAATCTAGATCAGAGCTACATACCCTTTTACTTCAAGTTTAGCTCCCCTAAATAAAATTTTTATTTGAATAATAAAGATATGCTTAAAACACTTTAAATCAAATCATCATTATTTTTCTAAAAAATTGCAATAAATATATTATAGTAAAAAATTGAATAATAATGTTTATTTTTACATTGCTTTTCTGTAAAAAATTTTTAATTTTGATTTCATTAGAAATATTAAGGTATTGATATATTTTTTTACAAAAGCAAAAGCAAAACTAAAAAATCTTATTAAGAAACATAAATCTTTTTATCACAAGTAAATATGCCTATCATAAAATCTTTTTTAATTGAAAAAAATAGCACCCTATTTCAGGTCTTCAAGTTTAACATATTAGAATATTTAAAACAAAAACCATAAATTTTGCTTTTTTTGCATTATTTTTATGCCATATTTGTGAAAATAGAGCAGACGCACTGCTTGTTTAATTTGTATCTTTGTCAACATTAAAAATCAGAATAGAGAAATGGGTTTATTTGATATGTTTACGCAAGAAATTGCCATTGACCTGGGGACAGCAAATACGCTGATTATCCATAATAATAAAATTGTAATTGATCAACCTTCAATTGTCGCTATAGAGCGTAACTCCGGAAAACCTATTGCTGTGGGAGAGCGTGCCAAACATATGCAGGGAAAAACCCATGAAGACATAAAAACTATCCGTCCTCTTAAAGATGGAGTTATCGCCGACTTTCAAGCGTCGGAACATATGATAAGGGAATTTATAAAAAAAATTCCTGGGATTAAAGGCAAACCTTTTCAACCTGCTTTGCGTATTGTAATTTGTATTCCATCTGGCATTACTGAAGTGGAAAAGCGCGCAGTAAGGGATTCTGCCCAAAAAGTAAATGCCAAAGAGGTACGCCTCATTTATGAGCCTATGGCTGCTGCTATAGGGGTAGGAATTGATGTGCAGAAACCCGAAGGTAATATGATTATCGATATAGGTGGGGGAACTACAGAAATTGCTGTAGTCGCGCTAGGAGGTATCGTATGTGATAAGTCAGTGAAGATTGCGGGTGATGTTTTCACGAATGATATCGCCTATTATCTAAGAACACATCATAATCTCTATATTGGCGAACGTACTGCCGAAAGAGTAAAAATTGAAGTAGGTTCAGCTGTTGAAGAACTGGATATGCCTATTGAAGATATACCTGTACAAGGTAGAGATCTGATTACCGGTAAGCCTAAAGAAATTATGGTCGGATACAAGGAAATTGCGCGCGCCTTGGATAAATCTATTATCCGTATTGAAGATGCGGTAATGGAAACCCTTTCTCTTACGCCTCCTGAGCTCGCAGCAGATATTTATAAAACTGGAATTTATTTAGCCGGTGGTGGTGCTTTACTGAGAGGTCTAAGTGATAGAATCCATAGAAAGACAGGTCTCCCTGTTTTTGTAGCAGAGGATCCACTAAGAGCTGTAGTGAGGGGAACTGGTATTGCATTGAAAAATATGGATAAATTTAATTTCCTCACGAAATAGTAATTTTTTATCAATCTCTAAAAATTTAGATGAGCTTTCTGGTAAGACTCTTTTCAAGATACGGTTTTTTTGTGTTCTTTGTTTTCTTGCAGATTATTGCTGTATGTCTTATTTTTAGGAAAAATGCCATGCAGCAGTCGTTTATTGCTGCCCAAACCTCGGCTTTTAATTCGAGAATTTCTGGCTATATTGATGAAGGAACCAACTATCTTAAATTAAAACAGATTAATGAAGACCTTGTGGCTCAAAATAAGGCATTAATGATTGAGCTATACGGTAAAAATAGTACCGATCCCCCTAAGTATACAAAAGTGAATGACTCCATTAAGGGGGAGCAAGTTTATTCCTTTGTTGATGCGGATGTCATTTTTAACTCCATTAACAGAAATGACAACTATTTTACCATTAATAGAGGTTCTAAACATGGAATCAGCCCTGAAATGGGAGTTATCTCTCCTCGGGGAATTGCGGGTATCATCATCAATACTACGAGTAACTACGCATTAGCACAATCGATTCTCAGTGTCCATAAGATACGTATTAACGCTGCCCTTAAAAATTCGGGGTATTTCGGCACTTTGACCTGGCGTGGAGAAGATACTCGAACCATGCATCTCTCAGATGTCCCGCGATATGTCCCTTTAAAAATAGGGGATACAGTGGTTACAGATGATAAATCTTCTATTTTTCCGAAAGGGATTATGGTCGGGAAAATAGCAGGTTACGATGTAGATCCTAAAACTGGATTCTGGGATATATCAGTGGAACTAAGCGAAAAATTAGGTCAAACTCAAAAAGTATTCGTCGTTAATAATCTAAAGAAAACAGCATTAAAACAAATACAGGATACTTTAACCAAAGTCCAAAATGATAAGTAGAAATATTATTACAGATTTATTGATGATTGCAACGTTTATTACCTTGCAAATTTTTCTATTCAATAAACTTGCGATCTCTGGATTATATATTCCGGTTATCTATCCTATTTTTGTAATGTTCTACCCCTTTTACCGGAATAACTATATCTATCTGTTTTCTAGTTTTTTATTGGGTCTAGGAGTAGATGCATTCCTTGGAACATGGGGGATCAATGCTTTTTCTACCTGTTTGATCGCCTATTTTAGAACACAATTATTTCAGTCTTCTATTTCTAATGACGCGGACAGCTTCTCCTTTCAATCGATTAAGTGGACTCAATTTTTATTTTTTATATTTCTGAATATTTTTATTCACCAACTATTGGTTCAGTATTTAGAATTTTTTAAATTGAACAGGGTTCTGGACGTTTTTATAAATGTTATTTTTACTACTGTCATATCCTTTGTATTTGTTACACTATATGCCTTAGTTTTTAGAATTAAACAAAAAGTGTGAAACCTTATTTTAGAATTTTAGCTTTTACCTGTTTTATAGCGTGCTTATTTATTGCACGCCTGTCTTATTTACAGCTATTTACCGACAAATATGCTTTAAATGCGGCCAATACCTCTATAAAAAAACAATATATCATTCCTCAACGCGGTGTTATTTTCGACCGCACTGGTAAAATCTTAGTCGGTAACCAGCCTTCGTTTGAAATTTCTTTTACACAGTCACTGATGAAGCCTGACTTTGACACTTTATCTTTCTGTAATTTAGTAGGAATGAGTAAGGATCAGTTTATCCGGCGTATAAAAGAAGTTCAATCAGAAAAAAACTATTTAAAATTCTTACCGGCAACCTTTATTAAGGACTTAAGCCGTGAAGATATTGCGGGAATACAGGAAAGAATATTTAAATATCCTGCCTTTTCTATAGAATCACGACCACAAAGAAAATATGAGATTAACACCTCGGGTAATCTATTGGGTTATACGAATCAGGTTAGTCCAGACTATATAAAAAGAGATTCTACATATTACCTCCCAGGAGACATCGCAGGTATGACTGGCGTGGAAAGATCTTATGAAAAACCCCTACGAGGTACCAAAGGTATTAAGTATATTCAAAAAGATATCCGACTCAGGAACATCGGCCCTTATAAAGGGGGGAAGCTTGATGAGCCTGTACTACCAGGTAAAGATCTGACCCTCACCATCGACTATGATCTACAGAAAATGGCGGAAGAAATGTTGGTGAATAAACACGGAGCCATCGTGGCGCTGGACCCCAACAATGGGGAAATTCTAGCCTTAGCTTCCGGTCCCGATATAGATCCTAATCTATTTACAAGTGCTGAAAAAAATAAAAATTTATACCGCCTGCAGACAGATACTCTATACGAAAATCGACCGACCTTTGATCGATCCTTACAAGCAGCTTATCCTCCAGGCTCAATTTTTAAACTTCTAACCGCTTTAGCAGGAATGCAAATGGGCGTTTTTGATGAGAAAACGGTTTTTCCATGCGCAGGTGGTTTTAATTATAAAGGATTAAAAATAAAAGGTCATGGCGGTGCTGTACCGCTCATCCCTTCTATTAGAGTATCTAGTAATTGCTATTTCTCTCATGCTTATCTGGCCATCGTAAATAAATATCCTAATGATCCTTCCAGAGGTGTAGATGAGTGGAAAGAAATTATGAATAGCTTTGGTGTGGGCGTATTTCTTAACAATGATCTTGCCGTAGGTGCAAAGGGAAGAATTCCTACTGGAAAATATTATGAAAACCGGCAGAAATATCTGAACCACGGAAAAGAGCAAAAAAACTGGAATCCTTTAAGTACGGGAGCCGTGTTTAATGGTATGGGACAGGGTGATATTTTGTTAACCCCCTTACAAATGGCTAATTTTGTAGCGGCTATTGCCAACAAAGGCTGGTATATTACACCTCATATCGTAAAGTTAATTGACGGAAAAGCGAACCCCGATGCTCGTTTTAAAGTTAAACACAGAACCCTAATAGACCCCAAGCACTTTCTACCCGTATTAGAGGGTATGGAACAAGTGGTACTGGCAGGTACCGCAAGAGGATTAAAATCAAATGATTTTACACAGATGGCTAAAACCGGAACAGCTCAGGTTCCCCAAGGAAAAGATAATTCCATTTTTGTACTCATAGCCCCTGCAGATAAACCTAAAATAGTAGTAGCCGCAGTAATGGAACATGCTGGATTTGGAGCTACTTGGGCGGGTCCTGCTGCAACCGTTATCGCCGAAAAATATATTACCGGTGAACTCAAGAGAGATTATTTATATAAAAAAATGGTAAACTCTAGCTTTATGCCAGAGTATAAAAGACAATGGATCTCCAATCTTAAAAGAAAAGGCCTATACGTAAATCCAAAATCTGATTCTGTACAGATCAAGAAAACCACAGATAGCATAAAAGCACAGAAAACAACCACCGAATCACAAAAATAATAAATTAAAATGAAGAAGATTGAAGGAATCGATAAATTAGGATTAGGACTCTATTTTCTACTCTGCATTTTTGCTATTGTAAACATCAATAGCGTAGATCCTGTTTTGGGAAAAAAGCAGTTCATATTTTTTTGCATTTCATTATTTGTAGGTTTTATTATCTTTTGTACCCGCAATAAGTTTTTTGAAAATATGGCTGTTATTATATATATTGCCAGCATTCTTTTACTCGTCGGCCTCTTTCCCTTTGGTAAAGAAATCTTAGGCCAAAAAAACTGGTATAAATTCGGGAGCTTCACGATGCAACCGGTAGAGTTTGCTAAAATAGGCACAGCCCTAGTTCTGGCTAATTATGCTGCAGGCTCTGATTTTGACATTAAAAAAAATACCGACTATTTATTAATCTCTATTGCGATTATAGCCATTCCAGCCCTCATTGTATTAGCGATCCCAGATGTGGGATCACTCCTTATTTTTACTGCTTTTTTTATCACCTTATATCGGGAAGGCTTAAGCGGCTGGCTATTTGGAATAGGCATTCTCTTTGCAGGCGTATTTCTGATTTCTATCAAAGTAAATCCTCTTTATGTCATTATAGCCATCACCATTATATCGGGTTTGCTAATATTATTGAACCATGATAAAATTATTTGGAATATTATTTCTACTCTCTCGATTTCAGGCTCTTTTTTAGTTTTGTGTAGTCTCGCTTTTTTCTCTCCTAAAGTTTTTGAAAAACTTCCCAAACACCAAAGAGAAAGAATTGAAGTCCTGTATGAAGGCGAATCAAAATTTAGGGAAACCTCTGGTTATAATTTGCTTTATTCCAAAACAGCCATAGGCTCGGGGGGCATTTGGGGAAAAGGTTATAAAGAAGGTTCGGTTACACGAGGCAAATTTGTACCGGAACAGCAAACGGATTATATTTTCTGCACCGTAGGAGAAGAATGGGGATTTATTGGAAGTTTATTGCTTATTATAGCTTACGTCATTTACATCGGCAGAATATATTACCTCTCAGAAAGGCAGAAGAACCGATTTAACCGTGTTTTTGGCTACAGCTTTGCCTCTATACTATTGCTGCATTTTTGTATAAATTTAGGCATGGTTATGGGTCTTTTCCCTACAGTAGGTATACCACTCCCCTATTTTAGCTATGGAGGAAGTTCCTTGCTCGCCTTCTCTATTATGACTTTCATATTCTTTAAACTCAATTATGTAGACCACCATAGCTTGGTATAAATCATCTACTCATAGCTTAGAAATAGGAGTAAAATTCTATACAACTATACCAACTGATTTAATAATAGGATTGAATTTAATAGAAAAATCGGTTCTAATTTCAGCACAGAACTTATAGGCTTAACCATACAAATTTATAGAGAAAAAACTCTTAAAAAGTTAAAATGCTGTACAATAAAGAGATTTCTTTTAAGTTTTTATTTGTATTCAGAGGAATACAAACTATAACGATGAGAAATGATGATGCTTATAGGGATGTCACTGATGTCACTCTTGAATTCAAAAAGAAGTCGGAAATTTGGTCTAGAATCTTTAGAAAATCCCTGTAATGGAAATAAAATATTGCTTAAAGGTTTTATTTATGAGCGTATTTATTAATTATTATCTACAATAATTCTCTTTGCCATCCGGTATCTACCTCTCCAATAAGCATCATCTAATGAAGATACCATTACTCCCCTTGATGAGGAAGCGTGAATAAATTTAATTTCCCCATCAGGTAATACTTCTTCAACAATACCTACGTGAGAAATTCGTCCTCTCCCTGAACGAGCAAAAAAGATGAGATCTCCTTTCTGAAGCTCATTTTTTGCAATACTCTCACCCTCATTGGCCTGAGAAGCAGCTACTCTGGGAAGCTTCATTCCGGTAACTTCATTATATACCGATAATACAAATGCGGAGCAATCAATCCCTTTTCTTGTCATTCCTCCTAAGCGATAAGGGGTCCCCAAATAAGTATAAGCTTGTTGTAAGATATTATCAATCGTATGGTCCCGCTTCTCCGCTTCTCTTAAGGCTGCATCCATTTCGGCCTTTTCTAGAGCTGCTAGTGATACCAAGGATTCTTCAGCCTTTTGTTTAATTTTTTTGTTGGCCTGAGCCAATTTATTAGAGCTTATTTTAGGAAGGGTAGTTTTTTCTATTTTGTGTTTTATAGGAGTGGAGACAACATAATTAGAAACACATGACTCCAGAGAGAAAATTCCTATAAAGGCGACTAAATAAAGCGAGACTCTTTTATTCATATATATTTAATTACGACCGAAAATGCATTTATCATTTTCAAGAAATACCTTGCAAAATTAGAGAAAGGGCCTTGGTAGCTTTTTATAAGTTTCATGTAAAACTGGGTATTTTAACATAGTTTAACGTTTTAGTCTAAAGTGTTAAAAAGTAAAAAACCTAGAAATGTGGATCTTAAATAAGTTTGTTTTATTTTTTTTTTAAGATTTATTAACACTTTGTATATTACTCTATCTACTGCTCTCATCGTCATTGAAAATGGTAAATAGAATCTCAAGAAAATCAATTCGTCCGCCTAATTCCTTTATGTTTACGAATCTCCACTAACAAATAATCCAATCCATTGAGCTTGATTTCATAAACTGTAGACAGCCACATACCTAATTTACCCGAAGGCATACCTTCCCTATGAAACCATTCCAAATAATGCATCGGAAGATCTGCGATAATATCACCTTTATGTTTTCCAAAAGGCATTTTTTGAGTTACAATATCTTCTAATATTTTAGTATCCATAAACTGTTTTATTGATGTGTAAAAAATGGCTCTGCTACTTATCTGATATAATTCACCACTGTTCATCCTCTCATGTATCTAACAACACACTATAGCTAATGAAATTAAGTACTTACTCGGGCGGGCACCATATTGTTTTCAGCAGTCCTCCCTACCAAAGAGTACACTGTAGCATATTATCACCTGATTTATGAGGAATAAACAATGACTAGCAGCTATGTTTATTTTTTAAAATGATCAACCTCCTCTACCCGATAAGAAAGATATGCAGAATACATCGTTGCATAATAAAATAGAGCAGTAACCACGATTCCTATACAACAGAAGAATAATCCTGTAAGAGAAATGACAATCGCTACAAAATTTAAAATTAAAAAGTTTAGGTAGTTTGCTTTTACAATAGCAAAAGATTCTTTAATAGCCTCTATCACACCTTTTTCTTCGAAGATTAGAATAGGATATCCCAAAAACAGAAAGGGCATAATAAAAATGGCCGGAACTAAACACATATTGGATGTAACAACAGCGACCAAGGTATACACCAAACTAAAGAGCATAATATTTAAAGTATTCTTTTTGTAGCCGATAAACAAATCGGAAAGATCTAACTCCTGACCAGAATTTTTTTTATGCATAAGGTAAATAATACCCCCTATAAAAGGAGATGCCAACGCTATGAAGAGAATCGAGCAAACCTGCCACAATACAAGAGACTGACTTGCATAGATCTCTTGGAAAAATTCATAGCTATCTCCCGACGACTCATTAAAGCTCATTACTTTTGTCCAACTCCCCGTTATAAAAAATAAAACATAAAATACCAGTGTTATAAATAAATTAACAACGAGTACATATCCTATAATATATTTATAATTTTCAAAAGCATGGGATATAATACTTCCAGAATCTCTCTGTGGTTTGACTAAGAAAGATTCAAATTCATGAAATTTAGGCATAATAATTAATAAATTTAGAGTTGTTACTTATATCAAATATATTACATGTTGGGTTAAATTCATAATCCAGTGGACTTACCCTGACTAAATAATGTTATATTTTAAACGATATATATTTTTCTTTAAATATTTAAAAAATTCTTTAGAGTCGTTTATATAGATTGATTTATTCGAGTGGATAAGTGATAATAAAGACAGCTGAATAAAATATTTATCGGTAAGTTTATAGTCCCGTATCATAAGTTTTTATCTGCTAAAATGATAGCTATCATTTACAAAGTCTTTTTATCAAGGAATAACAATCACTTATATGCGATCCCATAAAGTTAAGAATGAGTGCTATCGGTATGCTTCCTCCTCCTATAGTTTAGCGGTTCTTATGTAATGCTTTCTACTTATATTAAAATAGTTTTTTTTAAATTTTCACCTCTCTATGCTTTTATCATTCATTCTCCCTTACCCACTTCTAAATGGCCTCATAAAGCCCTCCTAAACGAGAGATCTTTCATTAAAAATTCTATATGGATTGGTGTGCCCCCTACCATCATTTTTTTAATTCTTTTATAAAAAATATATAAGATAACTTCATCAGATATCTATGTGATATTATCAAAAAAGAGACCGTTTTAATTCGTAGAGCAATAGCATCTATTTTTAGTGGATGGAGACCAAGATAAACGCTTGTTCTGAAAACCGACAACAAAGAGAAACATCTCTTACCGGTATACATTGGTAAGAAACAAAGAAAATTACGACCTCAGCGGATACTTTATATTTAAGCTATGATCGTTATAAAGAATTTACACCTTGCGTTTTCGAACTAAATACACTGTTTACTTTAAGCTTTATCCTAATGTTACTGGCAATAGCTTCCTGTAATAGGCATACAAAACAGCATTCCAAAAGGGTAAAGTAAGCAATAAACCTATTCCGCATAAAAATATTCCACAGTAACTTCCGACTATGGCCAATAAAAATACAGATATACTCTTCCTCATATTATTGATAACAAGCTTAAAACTGAGTTGAAGCGCTTGGAGAATACTCTTCTGTTCCAAAAAAATTAAAGGCCCTGTTAACAGTGTTAGTAGAATCCATACAGGCATTAGGATAAAAAACATTTTACACACATAATAAATTGCGCCCCACAATAAAGCATAACCAAAGTATTTAAAAAAGTTACTCCCCTCAAAGCCTACAAACAAATCTGAAGTGAAAACCTGCTCATTTTTATCCATCTTATTATAGATGTTGAAAAGGCCTAAATTTAAAGGAAATAAAAGAGCCATTACCCCTACCATCCAAAAGCTAACACTGATAAAATTTTCAGAAGTAATAATTTCTAAATATTTCTCTCGAGCAGCACTATTATGGCTACTAAAATATACAGATAGTTCTTGGATTTGCGCTAAAATTCCATAATAATCAAATAAAAAATAGGTCAATCCTAAATAAACCATAAAGTAACATAAGGAAAAAAGTATTTGAAACCTCAGGGTCTTGCCCCAATACCCCACTGCTTCTGTTATAATCTGGGAAAAAGAATTTATCTCTCTTAGCTGCTGCATAATTAAATTTTGAGCAAAAATACATATCTTCTTGCTTATTTTTGCATTATGATATTAACAAATAGAAAAGAGTTTTCCGAAATGGATCGGCTTTCTGAAAAAAAAGAGCCCTTTGTTTTCATCATAGATTTTTTTAAGCAAAATATTCTTCTCTTTAGCTTAGCTGAATTACAGAATAATCGTGATGTATTGGTGCATTTCGAACACTATAGGAATTATCTGCCCCAAGCAAGGCTCAGAAAAAAGCCTTTTTTGTATAGATTTCCTGAAGAATTTGACGCCTATAGAAAAGGCTTTGATCTGGTAAAAGAAAATCTTTATCAAGGCAACTCTTATTTAATTAATTACACCCGGAAAACCAAAATAAAAACCAATCTCACCCTACAGGATATTTTTTACCATTCGAGGGCTCAATATAAAATCTGCTACCAAAATGAATGGGTATGCTTTTCGCCAGAGACTTTTATAAAGATTGAGAATCAAAGAATCTCCACTTTTCCGATGAAGGGAACGATTGACGCAGCAATCCCTGATGCGGAAAAAGTTCTTAAAAAAAGCACCAAGGAAAAAGCAGAGCATTATACCGTTGTAGACTTGCTTCGAAATGACCTCAGCATGGTGGCAGATAACGTGAGATTGGTAGATTTTCAGAAAATCAGCTATATTAAAACTCATAAAAAAAATCTTTATGCCATGAGTTCTGAAATTGAGGGAATAGTGAAATTAAAATACCAAAATAAAATTGGAAGCATTATGCAAACATTACTACCTGCAGGCTCTATATTGGGAGCGCCAAAGGATAAAACTTTAGACGTTATTTTGCAAAGCGAAAGCTATGCCAGAAAATTTTACACCGGTGTATGTGGTTATTTTGATGGAGAAAATCTAGATTCTGGAGTGATGATTCGGTTTATAGAAAAAGAAGGAGATCAACTCTATTTTAAAAGTGGCGGAGGCATTACCCATCTTAGCCAACCTATCGATGAATATGAAGAAATGATTAATAAAATATATGTCCCTATTTATTGAAAGTATACGCATACAGAATAAGCGTGCCTGGTTATTAGATCTCCATCAGCAAAGGATGGATGCCGTATTCTCGTATTTTGGCAAAAATAATCCCCACCTACTGAAAAACTATCTCCCTAAAGGAGAATATACCCAAGAGGGAATTTATAAATGGCGTGTGTGCTATGACCTATCAGGATTCATTCATAGCCAGGTACAAGCCTATACCCTTAATACACCTGGTGGGTTCAGTCTGGTGAAAGCCGATCAACTCAATTATTCCTTTAAATATGAAAACCGCGAAGCACTTAACAAACTGGAAAAGTCGGCGGGTGGGAATACTGCTATATTTTACCAAAATAGAAAAATAACCGATAGCTCCTATTCCAATCTGATTTTCGAAAAAGACATGGAATGGTATACTCCAGAAACTTTCCTTTTAAATGGGGTTATGCGCCAATACTTACTTAATACACATCGCATCAAAAGCAGAGATATAAGCTTGGATAACCTACATGAATTTTCATCCTTTCAGATGATTAATGCAATGATACCTTTTGGAACACAAAAGTATTGTATTGACTTTATTCAGAATCTTTTTCGGGATTAAATTTTATGTATTCAAAGTAATCTTTTAACACGTGAGCATTAGCTTCCTCTCTGGTATTGATTTCAAGAATCTTAGGCTGAGTACTTGGTTTAAAAAAATTTTCCAGTACTAAAGTGAAACCTTCTCCCTTTTCTACCTGAAAATAATCGAATTTAAAATGCTTGGCAATATAAGCCGCATTTTTCCTATGAGAAGTCGCTATATACTCTCCCATAGCATTGGTATCTTCGGGTCCGGGGATAATCCGGAAGATATTACCCTCTCCGTTATTTACTATAATAATACGTGTATAAGGAGGGATATAGTTATTCCAAAGCCCGTTTATATCATAGAAAAAACTCAAATCTCCGGTAATCAGTACAACCGGATTTTTATCCATCATTGCAAATCCCATAGCAGTGGAAGTACATCCATCTATCCCGCTAGTACCTCTGTTACAATAAATGGTATTTTTTTGTGAAAAATTAAACAATTGCGCATATCGGATAGCAGAGCTATTGGAAACATGTATATTATACTGTTCTGGAATATTTTCAGCCAAGTCTCTAAAGACCATAAGATCCGAAAAGGACAATTTTTGTAAGTACTCCTGATGACGAACATCTTTTTGCCCGCGTCGCTTATCCCAAAGTTTATAATAGGGTTTTGGAGATAAGGTCACCTTTTTTACCAAATGAGAAAAAAAGACTTCATGATCCACCCTTATCTTATCTGTAAGAGCAAAATAAGTATCTGGTTGCCAGTGGGGATCTATATGCCAATGACGATGAGGAGATGCCTTTCTTAGAAAGAGCTTTACTTTTTTTGAAACTACATTTTGTCCTACTGTAATTAATAGATCAGGTGCAAACGTTTGAAAATCTTCCTCATTAAAATCAAAAATATAACGGTCGATATGATTTAAAAATTTCGGATGGAACTGGTTCGAATTAGCTTCTGTTAAAATAACAGCAGAATGGTTTTTCACCAATTGCTCTAATAAAATATTTAGTTCCTGTGAAGGCGGTAAACTCCCTAACAAAATCAATACTCTTTCACTTGTATTCCAGTCTGCAATTTTTTCAGCAGGGAGCTCGTAAATAGATTCTGTAGTTTTCTTCTCAACAGCCGCCATAGGAAGTAATTCGGGAGTCATCTCGTATAGAGGTTCCGATAGAGGAATATTAATGTGTACCGGGCCCTGTTGATCAATACAAAGCTCTATTGCTTTTTTTACTGTTTCCCAATTGTCTTTATCTGCATTCTCTTCCTCATCTTCTTTCATTTGAAAATTGCCATAGGAATGCTGATGATAAAGATTGTTTTGGCGGATGGTTTGCCCGTCAAATAAATCCACAAAACTTGAAGGTCTATCAGCTGTTAAAATTAACAACGGTATGTTTTGGTAAAAAGCTTCTACTATTGCAGGGTAATAATTGGCTGCTGCAGATCCACTGGTACAACAAATGGCAACAGGCTGTCGTAAACTTTTCGCCATGCCCATTCCTACAAAAGCTGCAGACCTCTCATCCACAATACTGTAACAAAAGAAATCATCCTCAGAAAAATGTACCGAGATAGGAGCATTTCTGGATCCAGGTGACAATACAATACGATTAAGGCCATATTGTTTGAGTAGATGAGCTAAAATCTGAATACTTCGCTTAGAGGAATACTGCTTCATGAAGTTATAAAATATAAATACAAAACTAACAAAAAAACCCGTAGTCGTAAAAGTTTAAGCTATAATTAAAGGGCTAAAAACATCAAGATTGGGGATAAGAACCTACAGATATACACACAAAGTTTTCTATACTGAATATGAATTATTCCGTTATTGTTTTTTCAAAAGCTTTACAAGTGCTCCACAATAACCCTGATTGAGTTTTTGAAAAATCGCGCGC
>NZ_JAAABJ010000058.1 GCF_009904105.1 Elizabethkingia argenteiflava
GCTTTTTTTTGTAGGAATATTATTGGCCTCCTGTAAAAATGATGCAAAGACCTCAAAAGTTGAAGACCAAAAAGAAAATACAACACAGGAAAATAAGAAGATCTTAAAAGTGACGGACACGTTTTCTCTTGATGGGATCAATTTTAAATTATTGCAAAATGGAGATCAGGCAGAACTAAAAATCGAAGCAAAAGACCGTGTCGTGAAGGGGAATATAAAACTTTCCCCGCCCTGTTACTTTTTAAAACGTTATGGAAAAGTTCAGTCGTTTGCCTATCCTAATGTAAAGGTCGCTCATACCTTAATTTTTTTAGGAGATACCGTAAGCACGGATGTAAAAAAATATTTTGGATTCAATGAAAATGATGATTTCAGCAGGATATGTGGAGAGGCTCTTCAGGGGATTCTCATCAAGAAAGACAGTGTTATTGTTACGGAAAGAGTTTTGGATGGAGGATTTACGTGTGCTGACTCGGGATCAGATGAAAAAGAATTTTGGGAATTTGCCCATATCAGAGAAACACATAAGCAATCACGTAACCCTAAATACCGATAATAATGATCAAGTTTTATGATTTATGGAACAATCACCCTGGAAAGAGATCTTACCCCTGCAATTTTCAAAATCAATGTGCTATAAGAATGGGAGTTGCTTTGGAA
>NZ_JAAABJ010000550.1 GCF_009904105.1 Elizabethkingia argenteiflava
AGACTGTTAGTACTTTTTAACTGTTTACCTTTTATTAAAATTTAATAAATTTTAATATTTACCTCTCCTTTCTATTTTTTTTTTTTAAATAATTTTTTTTTTTTTTTTTATATTTTTTTTTTTATATTTTTTTTTTAAAAAAAAAATATATTTTATTTTTTTTTTTTTAAAAAAAATTTGTTTTATAACACTTATTTTTTTTATTTTATAATATTTTTTATTATAAATTTTATTCACTAAAAAAAACTATGCTAATTTTTTTTTTATTAAAAAAAAAAAAAAACCACGACTCTAGCCCGCGAGGTGTGTAAGTTAAAAAATTAGGGCTCAGATTACAATGCATCCGCTGGATTCCAAAGTTTTCATTCAATAAAAAAAAAC
>NZ_JAAABJ010000551.1 GCF_009904105.1 Elizabethkingia argenteiflava
AAACATAATACACGCCACTGACAGACAGATATCAGGCGATAAATAATAAGCTGAATTAATTATACCAGATCATATCTCGTCGAAAATCCTCTTTTTCCTTTGCTTAAATGAGGTAAAATCCATCTTTATATTTTATCTTTGCTGATGAGTTCCAGATTAATATTTATTTGATTTGTAATACAAAATTGCTAATTATCTCGGAACTCCTTTTGTGTAAATAAGTTTAAACAACTTCAATATTAATGAGTCCTCCTTTTCCTTCTGCATCATATTTAGCAGGTGGGGTGGTGATAATTTCTATACTTTTTATATTATCGGAAGAAATAGTCT
>NZ_JAAABJ010000552.1 GCF_009904105.1 Elizabethkingia argenteiflava
GTACGCTATGGGAGTGTGTACCCGAGCAATGCTGGATTATGTTGAGCAAATGTATTCTATGGAGATTTCTCCTGCAGTGATATCCCGTATTACCGATAGTGTACTACCCGCTGTTCAAGAATGTATAAACCGTCCTCTTGAAACCGTCTATCCATTTGTATTTCTGGATTGTATGTTTTTAAAGGTAAGTGTTAATGGTTCTGTTGTCACGCGTGAGATCTTTAATATGCTCTGGGTTGATATCGTTGGAATAATTTTTGTTTATGGGTTTTATTGTTATTATTTTGTTTTTGGCTTTTTCTGTCTTTTA
>NZ_JAAABJ010000553.1 GCF_009904105.1 Elizabethkingia argenteiflava
CAGCTCAGATATACTCAAATTTCATTGATCAGAATTTTTTAATGGATAATTTATATGAAAATACAGGCCGATCTTCGTCTTTGTGCATAAAGTATTAAATCATTCCAAAAATAGGAGTGGTGAGTACTAAGGCTACGGCATTATGCCCATACCTCCATTGTACAATAGCATCTTTATCCCCTTCATACGCATAATAGTATTTCCAGAAATTCAAAGGTACTTCCAGTTTATTCACTATGTGTAATAAAGCCACTCCTATCCATGTGGCAATTTTGAATCATTTAGCTACATTTAAATGTCTTACTCTTCTTTTGGCTATCGTCTCTAACTTGTTAACACCAAA
>NZ_JAAABJ010000554.1 GCF_009904105.1 Elizabethkingia argenteiflava
CAAGTGATCACTGGAAAAGCTACCAAAGCATTGTTCCTAAAGAGAAGCATCTTCAGACAAAATCAGAAACATTCACCGTAGAAGCTTATAATAGTTTGTTTGGGCATTTTTTAGCAAGAATGAGAAGGAAGTCCAAATGCTATTCTAAAAAAATAGAAATGCTCAGATGAGCAATACTTATAAAAAAAAGACTCTTGCAATAATACAAGAGTCTTTTGATTTTATGAAACTAAATTTTATTTGTTTTTACTCCGCAATACAACGAATATTTCTGGCCTGAAGCCTTCCTGCATAGTGATTATTTTGCAATACTAGTCTCACCACAGAAGAAGAAGATTGAGTATATAACATATAAGGATCCCCTTCATTATTAAGCG
>NZ_JAAABJ010000555.1 GCF_009904105.1 Elizabethkingia argenteiflava
ACACCTTTGAACCTCTTTTAGAACAAATGGAATCAAATGGTCAGAATCTTCCCAAAGAGTTGATTTATGACCGTGGAGGGAGAGGGAAATCGTAAATCAAGGGAGTTAAAATCTCAATTCTGGGTACACCTAGAAAAACAGACACTGCTCATCAAAAACAAAGCGAAAGAAATTCAGAACCAGAGCAGTAATAAAACCAATCATCGGACATTTAAAAACCATTTTCAGACTGGTGCAAAACTATTTTCTTGGTGGAACCGGACCACAAATTAATGCTTTGTTATCTGCTACAGCATGGGATTTAAAGAAAATGATGGAAATATTCAAGCAGAAAATTACTTTCTTTTTTTACCGGATACAAATTATTCTATTTTCCAACTCCTCTTTTAATAAAAAATTGAAAACTCAGATTTGTTAAAGAGGGACTATTTATTGTTAGCATTTATAGAAAAGACTCTTGCAATACTACAAGAGTCTTTTGATTTTAATACCTAAATAAAAAACGACCAAAACTCACATTTGATTCGTGAACATAAAGTGAATCTGGAACTCCTTTTTTATTTATTTTTATTCCGCAATACAACGAATATTTCTGGCCTGAAGCCTTCCTGCATAGTGATTATTTTGCAATACTAGTCTCACCACAGAAGAAGAAGATTGAGTATATAACATATAAGGATCCCCTTCATTATTAAGCG
>NZ_JAAABJ010000059.1 GCF_009904105.1 Elizabethkingia argenteiflava
CCATACGGGAGACCCTCTCGGATGAAAAATATCAAATAGTACATGATTATATCCAAGAGAACTACCCCGATTTCTTCCGATATTTTAAAATATTCTTCCTTTCCGGAGCCAGAACCTCAGAATTATTTAGGCTACAAAAGAAAGATGTTAATTTAGTCGCTCAAGAATACAAAGTAACCATTCAAAAAGGAAGAGAATATGTTGAAACTATAAAAATTATTTTACCTCAAGCCGTTCCCTATTGGAGGGAGATCTTAGACATGTGCAAATCACAAAAGGATTATTTATTTTCTAAAGGATTAAAGCCTGGAGATAAGCCTATACAGCCCTACCAGATTACAAAGCGTTGGCACAGATTAATTAAGAGCTCTAACAAAATAAAAGACAAGGACGGCAAAATAATAAAAGTTACGGAAGATTTTTACTCTTTGAAGC
>NZ_JAAABJ010000556.1 GCF_009904105.1 Elizabethkingia argenteiflava
TGTTGTGCTAATTCAAGTAAGCATAACTTGTTTTTGATGATTTTTTGTTGTGGTGTCATAATACTTAATCTGTTTTAACAGTTTTTTAATTTGATTACAACTGTCAGATTAAGTATTGACGAATTCACCTAATTTTACCAAGAGAATTTATTGAACGAACAGTTTATCAATTAAACCTAGGAGGCGCCGGTTTTTTTTAAGATCGGTTTGTTTAAGCTTATCTATTCTATTAGCATGGCTAAAGTGTATATTACAAAATACGATTTTAAGGCAAATAAAATCCGAGGTTCTAAATCTTCCTTTTTCTAAATTAATAATTTAATCAAAAAAAAACGCGACAATTATATCTCTATTATTTTAGAAGGCGCTCAATAAAGATTGAGAATGTTTTTATAGAAATAAATTAAAATCCATTCTATTAATTTATATTTGTTACAAAAAATAATGGGATAGGTCTTTAAGAGCTCTTTTCCTGTTTTTGATATAAAAGTTGATATGAATAAAAAAATAAGACTATGGGGGCTTTCTGGTATGCTGGTATTAGGCGTGGCCTGCAGCCACAAGAAAGAGAAGGCTCTCGCGAATGAATCGGACAAAATTAAGGATAGCACTGCTGTAAAAGAAGAAGCTAAAAAAGCCATCACCATGGAGAAGCATAGGCTGCCTAAACCTTATCATCCCGAGGAAAATGCCGAAGCTAAAATTTCGGAATTAGTAAAGCAGGCGCAAAAGCAACATAAAAATATAATATTACAGGCTGGAGGCAATTGGTGTATATGGTGTTTGCGATTTAATAACTATGTACAAAACACTCCCGAACTGAAGAAGATAGTAGAAGATAATTATCTCTATTACCACTTGAATTTTTCTCCTGAAAATAAAAATCAGAAAGTATTTGCACAATATGGAAATCCCGGAGACAAGTATGGTTATCCGGTATTTATTATTTTAGATGATCACGGAAAACAAATTCATATTCAGGATAGCGGGGCTTTGGAAGAAGGAAAAGGCTATAGTCTAGAGAAAGTAAAGAAGTTTCTTGAAGATTGGATACCTAAAGCATAATTTTATCTATCCGCACAGGGATGACTCGTCATCCCTGTGCGGATATTCACTTTTTTTAGTTGTGGAATTCATGTTTTACTTCTGTTGAAAATTATATAGGAGGTGTAGGACCAACGGTAAATCTAGATTGCTTAAAAAAGTAAGGCTGACATGTTGTGGATTAAAAAAATAGAAACTACTTATTTTATTTTATACAATCCTTTGGCTGTTGATCAGTCTAAAAAATAAAAAAATGAAAAGAATAAGCGTATTTTGTGGGTCCAATAGTGGTACAGACAACATATATACAGAACGCGCATATGAAATAGGTAAAATCTTAGCCCAACAAAATATTGAGCTGGTGTATGGAGGGGCAAAGGTAGGTTTAATGGTTGCTATAGCCAATGGAGTGATTGAAAATAAGGGGAAAACTATAGGGGTTTTGCCCTTCTTCTTACAAGAAGTGGAAATTGCACACGAAAATTTAAGTGAACTTATATTGGTGGAAACCATGCACCAACGGAAAATCAAAATGAGCGAACTTTCAGATGGATTTATAGCACTTCCTGGAGGTTTTGGCACGCTGGAAGAATTCTTTGAGGTGCTAACTTGGGCACAGTTGGGTTTACACAAAAAAAACGTTGCTATTTTAAACATAAATGGGTTTTATGATCCGCTTTTATCCTTTACACAGACCATGGTGAACAATGGATTTTTAAAACCGATCAACCAAAAACAGATTATAATAAGCGATAGTATAGAGGATCTATTGCGTAAAATGAAAAATTATAAAGCCATTAACATTGGGAAATGGATGAATCAGAAAAAAACTTAGACTTAGGAGTAAACAGAACATTGCCTACTGCGGGTTTAATTGTAATCAGGGATAATAAATTGCTTTTGGCCTATAGTAAAAATAAAAAAGCTTGGTATCTTCCAGGAGGGAAAATCGATAGCGGAGAAAATTCTTTAGGAGCATTGCAAAGAGAAATACAGGAAGAGCTTAATATCACTTTAAATCCTAAATTATTGAAGCTCTATTGCCATATCACAGCGCCTGCTTACGGTGAACAGCCCCATATTATTATGGAGCAAGATTGTTTTATTTATGAACTGAAGGAAAACATTCAACCTGGAAAAGAAATAGAAGAGGTGAAGTTTTTTGACATGCAAGCCTATCAATTGGAATCCGCCCAGGTATCAGGCGTTTTACAGGTATTTCATCAATTAAGAAAGGACAAAATAATAATATAAATTAGACACTTATTCCTATGGCTTATGCAAGAAAGTGGTGGGCATTCAATATCGCATCATTAAAAAGGATTTTTTGATATTGTGTTATATAAAATAGAAAGTTCCATCCATAGTGTGCATTATTTTGATAAGGATTTAATCAGTTAACAATCATTGAACTGTAAAATATACGAAAGAATTTAATAAACATGATTAGGATCTTTTAGATTGCAAAAGATATTTGTATTTTTGTTGCTCTAATATAAAAGTAAAGAATGAATACCTACAAAAATCCGCTGGAAGAACGTTATTCTAGTGCGGAAATGTTGTTTAATTTTTCGCACGACAACAAATTTCAGAATTGGCGGAAGCTTTGGATAGCACTTGCAGAAATACAGAAAGATCTGGGTTTAGAGATTACCGACGAGCAGATCGCTGCCTTAAAAGCCAATGAAACCAATATTGATTACAACAAAGCCGCACAGTACGAGAAAAAATTTCGACACGATGTGATGGCGCATGTTCATACCTATGGAGATGCAGCACCCATAGCCAAGGGCATCATTCATTTAGGAGCGACCTCTGCCTTTGTAGGAGATAATACCGATCTGATCCAAATGAGAGATGGACTGTTGATTCTTCGTAAAAAATTGGTCAATGTGATAAAAGCTCTTTCTGACTTTGCTTTAAAATACAAAGATGTTCCCACATTAGGCTTTACTCATTTCCAACCCGCTCAGCTCACTACAGTGGGAAAAAGAGCGACACTGTGGTTGCAGAGTTTAATCTTGGATTTTGAAGAATTGGAATTTTTTATCAATAGCCTGCGTTTTCGAGGTGTAAAGGGAACCACAGGAACAGCAGCCAGTTTTTTAGAGCTCTTTGATGGTAATTATCAAAAAGTAAAAACATTAGATCAGGAATTATCGCGTCGTTTTGGTTTTGAGCGAGTTTTTGGCGTTTCAGGACAGACCTATGACAGGAAAATAGATGCTAAGGTTGTGGCTTTGCTCTCTAATATAGCACAATCAGCACATAAATTTAGCAATGATATCAGATTGTTGCAGAATCTGAAGGAAATAGAAGAACCTTTTGAAAAAGATCAGATAGGCTCTTCAGCTATGGCTTACAAGAGGAATCCTATGCGTTGCGAGAGGATAGGAGCTTTGGCCAAATATGTAATGTCGCTCAGCAATAGCTCTGCCATGGTGGCGGCCACACAATGGTTTGAGAGGACTTTGGACGATTCTGCCAATAAAAGACTTACCATACCCCAGGCTTTTTTAGCCGTAGATGCTATTTTATTAATCTGGAATAATGTTTTAAACGGAATCGTGGTTTATGAAAACCGTATCAATAAACATATTATGGAAGAATTACCCTTTATGGCTACTGAATATATTATTATGGAAGAAGTAAAGGCAGGAGGAGACCGACAAGAAATTCATGAAATTATTCGACAACACTCTATGGAGGCTTCCAAAAAAGTTAAAATAGAGGGAAAAGAAAACGATCTGCTCGATAGAATTATGAAAGATGAGCGACTGAGGCTTGATAAATCTAAGCTGGCCTCCGTTTTAGACCCGAAGAATTTTATAGGTTTTGCACCTATACAGACTTCAGAATTTGTCAAGAATGAAGTACAGCCTATTCTAAATACATATTCCAGCCTTATGGGTATAGAAACAGAACTTAAAGTTTAAAATAAAATTGCAGCCTAGCGTTGCAATTTTTTATTTTTTAACAGAGAATTAAAAAAATGAAACCGACTTATAAAAGTCCAGACCTTCATATAAAAAAATACCATATAACTTTAAAATGAATTACAGAATTTTTGTTGAGAAAAAAGCAATTTTTGATGTTGAAAGTCCAAAAATTTTTGATGAAATAAAAGAAATACTCCCCCATATAAAATCGGTAAAAGTTTATAATATTTATGATATTTTTGGTTTGGAAGATCAACACTTTAATAGTGTCGTGAACAGTATATTTGTAGACCCTGTAACCGATATTCTTCATCTCCGGAACCCAGTAACAGCATGTGCGTTGGCTACCGAATTTTTACCTGGGCAATACGATCAGCGAGCCGATTCGGCACAACAATGTATTTCCATCTTAACAAATGCTGAAAATGTTCTTGTTCGCAGTGGAAAACTGATAGAAATAAAAGGCATTGAAGCGGAGGCTTTGCCCCCTATAAAAAAACTCTTAATCAATAAAGTTGAGTCTAGAGAAAAAGATTTATCCCGCTTAGAAATTCCAGCGCAAATACCGCCTAAAGCCGTTCCTGTATATAAAGGTTTTACGGATTTTAGTACTCAGGCGCTCCATGATTTTTATAAAGAGCATCGCTTTGCTTTTGGTTTGGATGATTTAGAATTTATCCAGGCCTATTTTAAGACCGAACAGAGAGATCCTACCGAGACTGAACTTAAGGTTTTAGATACCTATTGGAGCGATCACTGTCGTCATACGACTTTTGAAACAAGGCTAACAGATATTCGTTTTGAGGGTGAATTTAAAGAAACACTCGAAGCTATTTTCAATGATTATTTAGAAAAGAGGAAGATTCTAAAAAGAGAACACAAACCTATATCTTTAATGGATCTTGCCACGGTGTGTGCTCGATATTTTCATAAGACGGGCAAACTCGAAAACCTAGTGCTTTCCGATGAAATAAATGCCTGCACGATTCAGATAGAGGTAGAATATGACGGTAAAAAGCAACCCTGGTACCTCCTCTTTAAAAATGAAACCCACAACCATCCTACAGAAATAGAACCTTTTGGGGGAGCCTCTACTTGCTTAGGAGGTGCGATACGCGATCCTTTATCAGGTCGGTCATTTGTATACCAGGCGATGCGATTATCGGGGGCTGCCGACGTTTTGGAGCCTATAGAAGACACTCTCCCAGGAAAACTTCCTCAAAAAACGATTTCCAAACACGCGGCTCAGGGTTATTCCTCTTATGGGAATCAAATTGGATTGGCCACAACCATGGTGAATGAGATCTATGATGAAGCTTATAAAGCGAAGCGTATGGAAGTAGGCTTTGTCGTGGGAGCGGTACCTAATGATTGGGTGCGCAGAGAGCCACCACAAAATGGAGATTGTGTTATTATCTTAGGGGGAGCTACAGGACGTGATGGAGTAGGTGGAGCTACGGGATCCTCCAAGGAGCAGGACGAAACCAGTATACATAGCTTAAGCACAGAAGTACAGAAAGGAAATGCTGTCGAGGAGCGCAAGATACAGAGGCTTTTTAGAAAACCACAAGTAACTCGGTTGATTAAAAAATCAAATGACTTTGGGGCCGGTGGGGTTTCTGTAGCCATAGGAGAAATAGCAGACTCCTTGGAAATTAATCTCGATATTCTTCCCTTAAAATATCAAGGATTAAACGGCACAGAGTTGGCGATCTCCGAATCTCAGGAGAGAATGGCCGTGGTGGTATCGCCACAAGATAAAGAAGCGTTTATTCAATGCTGTGAAGCTGAAAATATACATGCTGTACAGGTAGCCACAGTAACGGATAGCGGCCGCATGCAGATCTTCTGGAAAGGAGAGAAAATTGTAGATCTTAGCCGTAGCTTCTTAGACACCAACGGTTGTGAAAAATCTCAAAAAGTTTTAGTCAACCATCTTAAAAAAGTAAGCTATGCTGAAAAATCTTTTACTAAGGACAATTTCCTGCAAGCTTTACGAGATAAAAACGTGGCCTCACAGAAAGGTTTGATGGAAATGTTCGACGCTTCTGTGGGCGCCACTACCGTAGCGATGCCCCTAGGGGGGAAGCATCAGTTAACCCCTATGGAGGGAAGTGTACAAACGCTTCCTGTAGAAGGTGCTAAAGATATACAGACTGTATCTTTAGCTTCTTGGGGGTTCGATGTTGAAACTTCCACGATGAATTCCCTTGTGGGAGCAGCTTATGCAGTGGTAGAGTCCGTAGCTAAGATTGTCGCTATGGGAGGAGACTATAGAAAAATTAGATTAAGCTTTCAGGAATATTTTGAGAAACTTGGGGACAGATCTGATAAATGGGGAAAGCCTTTGGCTTCGCTTTTGGGTGCTTATAACGCTCAAGTTAATCTGGAACTTGCAGCCATAGGGGGTAAAGATAGTATGTCTGGTACCTATTTAGATCTTCATGTGCCCCCCACTTTAATTTCTTTTGCCTGTGCCGATGGACTTAAGAAGAACATTGTTTCGCCTGAGTTTAAGAAATCAGGAAACAGGCTTTACTTTTATCAACATCAGGCTTTAGAAAATGCTTTACCGAATTACGAAGAACTCAAGAGAGTATATGACTTCATACATCAGGAAATTAAAAAGGGAAATATCGTTTCCGTTAAAACGCTCAAAGACGGAGGGCTTGCAGTGGCACTGGCCAAAATGAGTTTTGGTAATCATTTAGGCGCTGAGGTTTTTGCAGATACAAAAAATATTTTGGAGAAGAACCTTGCCAGTCTGGTAATAGAAACTACGGTAAACATAGAAAACAATTTATTTAAGGAAATAGGTGAAATTAAGAAATCCAAATCTTTAATAATAAATGGATTAGAGTTTTGTATTGATGATTTACTTCAAGCGTGGACAGATACCTTCAGTAGGCTATTTCCTACAGAGGAACGACAGGCGGAACGGATAACTTTCGAAGGAAAATTAGAAGGTATTTCAAAAGTACCCATTGAAATTATATCCCATAAGATCGCCAATCCAAAAGTATTTATTCCCTTATTTCCGGGTACCAATTGTGAGTATGAAACTTTAAACGCCTTCTATAAAGAGGGAGCTGAGGTGAGTAGTTTGCCATTCATTAACTTGAGCAAGAGCAAAATTAATGAGAGTTTAGAGGCCTGGGTACGGGAAATTGATAGGGCTCAGATTTTAACTTTTGCCGGAGGTTTTAGTGCTGGAGATGAGCCAGATGGATCTGCGAAATTTATGGTCAATGTGTTGAAAAATGATAAAATACGATCAGCGGTACAACGATTGCTGGATCGAGATGGGCTTATTTTAGGAATTTGCAATGGCTTTCAGGCTTTAGTAAAATCAGGCTTATTGCCCTATGGCGAAATCCGCGATTTAGATGCCGATTCTCCTACTCTGACGTTTAATGCTATCGGAAGACATATTTCTCAGATGGTTCACGTAAAAGTGCTAAGTGATCATAGTCCATGGTTGCAGGGAACTAAAGGCCAGTTCTTTACAATTCCTATATCTCATGGTGAAGGTCGCTTTTATGCGCCTTTAGAAACTTTGGAAGTACTCTATAAAAATGCTCAGATTGCTACTCAGTATGTAGATTTAGAGGGTCAGGTAGCCCATGGCATGCCTTTTAATCCTAATGCATCGCTTTTCGGTGTTGAAGGTATTACCAGTAAGAGTGGAAAAATTTATGGACGCATGGGACATCCTGAGCGTTTTGCAGAAGGATTAATGAAAAATATCCCGGGAGCTAACTATCATAATATATTTAAAAAGGGAGTAGACTATTTTAGAAATTAAAAAAATATAAATTACAGGTAAGATGATCATTAAAAAAGGTATTCAAAATTTGCAAGATCATAAATAAGCCATTTTAGTGCTAGTAAATAAAAATATAAGTTTAATAAAAAGTGAAAATGGGATTAGGATGTTTCTGTCCCTAAAAAAATGAAAAATCATGAGTCAGAAAAAAGAAATGCTCTATGAAGGAAAAGCAAAACAGGTGTTCGCAACTGAAAATGCTGGAGAAGTAGTTGTACGCTATAAGGATGATGCCACAGCCTTTAATAATCAAAAAAAAGGTCAGGTGGATAAAAAAGGTCAGCTGAATAATTTGATCTCTACTTTAATTTTTGAATACTTAACTGAAAAAGGCATCCCCACCCATTTTATAAGCAGGTTGAACGATAGAGAGCAGTTGGTTAAAAAAGTGGATATCATTCCTCTGGAAGTCATCGTAAGAAACTATGTAGCCGGAAGTATGGCTCAGCGACTTGGATTAGAAGAAGGTATGAAATCTCCAGTGACTATTTTTGATATTTGTTATAAAAAGGATGAGCTGGGAGATCCCTTGATTAATGATCACCATGCTGTTTGCTTAGGGGCAGCCACTTATGCAGAATTAGAAGAAATGTATACACTCACCGCTAAGATTAACGAGCTTTTGAACGAGCTTTTTAGTAAAATGAATATTATTCTGGTCGACTTTAAAATTGAAATGGGCAAAACAAATGAAGGAAAGATTGTTTTGGCAGATGAGATCAGCCCCGATACCTGCAGGCTTTGGGACAAAGACACCATGAAAAAACTAGATAAAGATCGTTTTAGAAGAGATTTAGGAGAGGTAACCCAAGCGTATGAGGAGATTTATACACGCTTAAAAAAGGTATTGAATAAATAATAAAATCTCGGCATTAAAACGAGAATCTGTTGGAAAATGAAAGATTTAAAAATTCATAGACAAGAGTACTTAAAGCAGTTTAAAGATCGGGCTTATCGGCGGAATGTTTTAAAGCAGGAAAATGATGCTTTGGAAGATCAGCCTACAGAAGAATGTGGGATTATGGGAATGTATTCCTATCAAGATATCGATACCTTTTCTTTATCGCAGTTTGGTTTATTTGCTTTACAACATAGGGGGCAAGAAGCTTGTGGTATTGCTGTACTAAAGGAGGGAAAGATTGAGTCTTATAAAGATGAAGGCTTGGTATTGGATGTATTTAAGAGTATTGCAACCCCTCAACTTTATATGGGGAATGCGGCTATTGGTCATACCCGCTATACCACTGCTGGAGATAAGAAAAAATATAATTTCCAACCCTTTTTTGCAAAAAACGAATACGATCAAATCATTCTCTCTATTGCACATAACGGAAATCTGACCAATGGCAAAAAGTTAAGAAAAGAATTGGAGAAAGAAGGTGTCGTATTTAGGGCGACTTCCGATTCAGAAGTTATCCTCCGTTTGATCCAGAAAAATTTAGATTTAGGGCTTCGGGGTGCTATAAAGACCGCAATGCATCGTATAGAAGGAGCTTATTCAGTTGTGGGGATGACCCGCAATAAATTCTTTGCTTTCAGAGATTTTAATGGAATCCGACCATTGGTATTGGGGGTTATTGGTGAGGATGCTTATGTGGTGGCTTCCGAGACCTGTGCTCTGGATGCCATGGGAGCCAAATATGTACGAGATATTCGCCCTGGCGAATTGGTATTTACCACAGAAAACGAAGGCTTAAAATCCTATATGGTAAAAAACGATTGCGTGAATAGAATTTGCGCTTTCGAGTATATTTACTTTGCACGTCCCGATACGAGTTTAGAAAACATCAATGTACATGAGGTTCGCGAAAAATCGGGCGAGAAAATATGGGAACAGGCACCTATAGAAGCCGATATCGTTATTGGAGTTCCCGATTCGGGGGTACCTGCGGCCATAGGTTTCTCCAAAGCCTCAGGAATTCCCTTCCGTCCGGTACTGATTAAAAATCGTTATATAGGCAGATCTTTTATCGTTCCTACACAAGAGATGAGAGAGAGGATTGTAAACCTTAAGCTTAATCCGATTATTTCCGAAATTAAAGGCAAGAGAGTGGTTATTCTCGATGATTCTATAGTGCGGGGAACAACCTCTAAGCGGTTGGTCAAAATACTTAAAGATGCGGGCGTCAAAGAAATCCATTTTAGGAGTGTGTCTCCCCCTATCATAGCCCCTTGCTTTTTGGGTATCGACACCCCTGTAAAAGATGATTTAATATCGGCCAATATGTCTAAAGAAGAGCTTAAGAATTATCTGGGAGTAGATAGTTTAGAATTTTTGAGCATGGACAATTTAAAACAAATTTTAGGCAATTCGGACCATTGTTTCGGATGTTTTACTGAGAAATATCCCATAGAAAATACGGATCAGCTTGAGGATTATGTAGACGAATAAGCGGAGAATTTAAAGCAAAGAAATGTATACCTGGTAGAGTTACTAAAATTATGAAGATTTGATTCTGTATATTCTGAGAACTTGTATAATTTTGTGATTTACTTTCAACTTAACAAAAAAACATGAAAATACTAGCTTTTGCCGGGAGTAATTCGCCGTCATCTATTAATAAAATATTAGTCGAGTATGTAGCGAAGGAATTTAAAACCCAGGGAGTGGAGGTTTTAGATCTCAATGATTACGAAATGCCTATTTATGGGGTTGCTCGGGAACAACAGTTTGGTGTACCTCAGAAAGCAAAGGATTTTGCAGAGAAAATAGATGCGGCTGATTTGGTTATTATGTCGTTGGCCGAACATAACAGTAGTTATACAGTGGCATTTAAAAATATTTTCGATTGGATATCGCGTATTCCTGGTCGACCTCATTGGGGAGATAAAGATATATTTTTAATGGCTACAGCGCCAGGCCCTAAAGGGGGCATAAATGTATTAGAGGCCGCTACGGCTCGTTTTCCTTATAGCGGAGGAAAGGTGGTAGAAACATTTACTTTACCAAAATTTAAAGATAATTTCGATCCTGAAAAAGGGATTGTAAACGTTGAAAAAGCTAAGGAATTAGCTTATAAAATTGGAAAGATAAAAGAGAGATTTGAATTAAAAGTTAATGTATAATTCTTAGTAGGATTTTAAGTTAAATTTTATTAAATTCGCACATCAAAATTCGAAAGTGAAGATTATAAAGCAGATTACAGGGATGTTTCGTCTAAGCTCAGCCATAGAAAAGGCGGGATGCCCTCTAGATCTGAGATAGAAAAAAGCCGACAAGCTCCATGAGTGTTTGTCGGCTTTTTTATTTAAGTTTTAATAAAAAACTAAAATAAAAAAACATTAGGTTAGCTCTTAATGTGTATATCAATAAAAATAAAAGTAAGATGAATACCTACAAATCCGCTGGCGTTGATAAAGAAGAAGGCTATAAAACAGTCGATAAAATAAAAAAAGCCGTTGGTGAAACTCATGTGCCGAACGTATTAAATAATCTCGGAAGCTTTGGAGCATTTTATGAGATAGGAGCATATAAAAAACCTGTATTGGTGAGTGGTACTGATGGCGTCGGCACTAAGCTTAAAATTGCTTTGGACACTAAACAGTATAAAACTATTGGAATTGATTGCTTTGCTATGTGTGCCAATGATATTATATGTCATGGGGCCCAACCTCTATTCTTTTTAGATTATCTCGCTTGTGGAAAGCTTGAGGCCGATGTTGCTGCTGAGATTGTGTTGGGTATGGTGAATGCATGTAAGGATAATCAATGTGCCCTTATAGGGGGAGAGACAGCAGAAATGCCCGGAATGTATAAGCAGGGGGATTACGATGTTGCTGGATTTTGCGTGGGTATTGTAGAAAAAGATCAGATCATCGATGGATCTAAAATAAAAAATGGAGATATCATTATCGCCTTACCGAGCTCTGGATTTCATTCCAATGGTTTCTCCTTGATTCGGAAAATCTTCACGGATATTCATGAGGATTTTGAAGGGAAACCTCTTTATGAAACCCTTTTAACACCTACTAAATTGTATTACCAGAGTATTCATACATTAATGAGAGATTTGCCTCTCCATGGGATTGCTCATATTACAGGGGGAGGGCTGTATGAAAATGTGCCGAGGATTATCCCCCAAGGATTGTGTGCCAATATTCATACTTCCACCATAAAAATACCATCTATTATGCAGGAGTTGGAGAGCCGCGGCCATATTGAGAGGGAAGAAATGTTTGGAACGTTTAATATGGGAGTAGGTATGGTAGTTGTGTTAGATCCTTCTCATGTGCAAAAAGCTTTAGAGTTATTACCCGAAGCATATGTTATAGGCGAGATAAAAGAGGGTAATGAGAAAATAATCCTTCATTCTAGCGAGGCTTCTTAAAACAGATATGAAAAAAAAAATAGTAGTCTTAATCTCCGGTTCAGGCAGTAATCTTCAACGGATTATAGAGGCCATTTCCAATCAGGAAATACAAAATGCTGAGATCAGCATGGTAATTGCCGATCGTGAATGTTATGGAGCAAAGCGCGCAGAAAGTGCAGGTATTCCTTTCCATAAAATTAAGAGGGGAACCGATTTTTGTTCCCAATTGGAGGCTTGTCTTCCCCCAGATACGGCTCTTATCGTGTTAGCAGGCTTTCTCTCTCTGCTTTCTTCCGATTTTTGTTATAACTGGAGGGGGAAAATCATCAATATTCACCCTTCTTTACTCCCAAAATTCGGTGGAAAAGGGATGTGGGGAATGCATGTACATGAGGCTGTAAAAGCAGCTGGGGATTTAGAGACGGGAGCTACTGTGCATTTTGTGACACCTGAAGTAGATGCGGGGGAAATTATTTTGCAGGGGAAGGTGGTAGTGCAACCAAGCGATACTCCGGAAGATATAGCCCATAAAGTCCATGGTGTTGAATATGAAATTTTTCCTAAAGCCATAGAAAAGCTTCTAAAAGGCTGGAAAGAATAAAATTGAGAAAGAGTGATTTGAAATAGATGGGGCGGATATTGCCCAAAAGTAAAAAGTAAAAAAGTGAAAGAGGTGATCCGTAACAAATACCTAGTATTTGTTACGGTTACCAAAAAGTGAAAAGTAAAAAAAAATGAAAAAGAGAGCTTTAATTAGTGTTTCTGACAAAAGAGGACTAGTGGATTTTGCTAAATTTTTGGAAAAAAACGATTATGAACTGATCTCCACAGGAGGGACCTTTACCTATCTTGAGGAAGCAGGATTACATCCCCTTCCCATTGATGAGGTAACACGCTTTCCAGAAATGTTGGATGGAAGGGTGAAGACTTTACATCCAAAAGTACACGCAGGCATTTTAGCCATTCGTTCCAATGAAGAGCATATGAAAACGCTGGAAGTACACGATATCCAATTAATCGATATGGTGATTGTTAACCTTTATCCCTTCTTTGAAAATGCTGATAAAAAAATGCCTCTAGAAGAAAAAGTAGAATTTATTGATATAGGAGGCCCCTCTATGTTGCGTTCCGCAGCTAAAGCTTTCTTCGATGTGAGCGTTATCACAGAAATCGAAGATTACAGTAAGGTGCAAGAGGAAATTGAAAACTCCGGAAGTACTAAGCTGGAAACCCGTAAAAGGCTTGCAGGAAAAGTCTTTAATCTCACTTCAGCTTATGATGCAGCGATTTCCAAAATGCTTTTGGATGAAGAATATCCTCAGTATCTCAACGCTTCTTATAAGAAAGTAACCGATCTTCGTTATGGTGAAAACCCTCACCAGTCTGCGGCTTATTATGTGTCTACCGTAGAAAAAGGAGCGTTAAAGGATTTTGAACAACTAGGAGGTAAAGAGCTATCTTTTAATAACCTTAGAGATATGGACCTTTGTTGGAAGGTGGTCAGTGAGTTTAAAGGAGAGATGGCTTGTTGTGCAGTAAAGCACTCTACCCCCTGTGGGGTAGCGGTAGGTGCTGAGGCAGCAGAAACTTATCGAAAGACCTTTGAGTGCGATCCCATCTCTATATTTGGGGGAATCGTAGGCATGAACTTTACAGTAGATGCCGCCACAGCCTCTGTTCTAAATGAAACTTTTTTAGAAATTGTAATGGCTCCCGATTTTGATGACACGGCACTCCATATTCTCAGGAAAAAGAAAAACCTTCGCATTATCAAAATAAAAAATCCTGTTTCAGATCAGCAAGTATGGGTGAAAATAGATGGAGGAATGTTGGTTCAAAATGCGGATGTTGACTTTTCAGATCAGATTGATGTGGTCACGCATACACAACCTACAGAACAGCAAAAACGGGCTTTATTATTCTCCCAAAGGGTAGTAAAATATGTAAAATCAAATGCTATTGTGGTTTCCAATGGTCAACAAGCCATCGGAATTGGAGGAGGTCAGGTGAACCGCATTTGGGCAGCCCAACAGGCTGTGGAAAGAGCTAAATCCAAACTCGGAAAAAATCTCGTATTGGCCTCTGATGCATTTTTCCCTTTCCGAGATGTGGTCGATTTTTGTGCAAAAGAAGGTATAGAAGCCATTGTACAGCCGGGAGGATCTTTACGTGATGAAGAGAGCATTCAGGCCGCAAATGAACATGGAATTCCCATGTTGTTTACAGGAATGCGACATTTTTTACATTAACAGTAATTAACTTTTTCTTTCTTGAAAAAAAAAGGATTTTATATTATCTTTGGTCACACACTGCCAAAAGTGTAGCGTAAAGTCTTCAGTTTTAATAAAAATATATAGCTAAATTATGCGAGTATTAGTCGTTGGTACGGGGGGGCGCGAGGCCACAATCGGATGGAAATTAAAGAATGATCCGAAAGTAAAAAAAATATTTTTCGCAAAAGGAAATGCTTCTACACAAGAATACGGTGAAAATATATATGAAGATTCTATACCCGAATTGGTAGAGTTTGCGATAAGAGAAAAAATAGACCTGACCATTGTGGGACCAGAAGCGCCTTTGGTAGAAGGTATAGTAGATAAATTTAAAGCAGAAGGACTTAAAATTTTTGGGCCTAATTCCAAAGCAGCATCTTTAGAAGGCTCAAAGGCTTTTTCAAAAAAATTCATGCAAACTTACGGCATTAAAACGGCCCAAGCTCAAGTATTTGAAGTCTATCAGGAAGCTTTAGATTATGTTAAAAATCATAACTTCCCCTTGGTTATTAAAGCCAGTGGTTTGGCTGGGGGAAAAGGAGTGGTAATCTGTGAAAACCTCGAAGAAGCTGATGCTGTGGTACATGATTTTATGATTAGAAAAATTCATGGCGACGCTGGGATCAAGATTATTATTGAAGATTTTTTACAGGGTTTTGAAGCTTCTATCATTTGCTTCTCGAATGGAGAAACATTATTTCCTTGTATTCCTGTAAAAGATTATAAAAAAGTGGGCGAAAAAGACCAAGGAATGAATACGGGCGGTATGGGATCGGTTGCTCCAAGTCCGGAGTTTAACGGAATGCATTATGCTGATTTTGAGAAAAATATTATGCTTCCGACTATAGAAGGGCTCAAAAAAGAGAATCTTGATTTTAAAGGCTTTATATATTTTGGATTAATGGTCACTCCAGAAGGTTGTCATCTCTTAGAGTACAATATGCGTTTAGGAGACCCCGAAACTCAAGCTTTATTGCCCCTTCTAGAAAATAGCCTTGTAGATGTCATCAACGATTGTATGGAAGGAAAACCCGTGGAACTTAAATTTGCTGATCAAAAAGCAGTCTGTGTGGTAATGGTTTCCGGAGGTTATCCCGGAAATATAGAGACAGGTCTTAAGATAAAAGGTCTCAATAACGTAGAGGCTCTTTGCCTAATGGCGGGAGCAAGGAAAGGAGGCGACAATTATTATACCACTGGCGGAAGAGTCCTCAATGTAGTAGGCTTTGGTGATAGCTATGAGGCTGCTCGAAAACAGGTGTATGATAACATAAAAAAAATATCGTTTGATTACGGTTTCTATAGGCATGACATAGGGCTGTTCGAACAAAAAAAATAAATTAATAACTTTCCTGCTCAGGGAAAGTTATTCGCTTTTTAATCGCTTAAAAGATGAATGTAGCCTTTTTTAATGCGCAGAGTTAAAAAACTCCGTGCATAGGTTTTTACATCATCGATTATATAATACTTATACAAATTATACAAATGCAAAGAGGAATTGTTATTTTAGATTTTGGCTCTCAGTACAATCAATTAATTGGCAGACGGGTGAGGGAGATGGGAGTGTATTCTGAAATTGTTCCCTATTACACATCAGTAGAAGAAATAAAAGCTAAGAATCCCTTTGGTATTATTCTGTCAGGTGGACCTTCTTCGGTAAATGTGGTAGGCGCTCATCTTATTTCAAAAGAAATTTTCGAATTGGGGATCCCTATTTTAGGAATTTGTTATGGAATGCAGTTAACGGCTCACTTATTAGGAGGTGTCGTGACTAAGGGTATAAAAGCAGAATATGGAAAGGCTGATCTCGAAATTGTAAAAACTTGTTCTTTATTGGCTGGCGTAAAAGAAAAATCCATTGTGTGGATGAGTCATTTTGACGAAGTAAAAGACGTTCCCAACGGATTTGCTATTGCTGCAAAATCGGGGGCGATAGCAGCGATGGCTAATGAAGACAAAAAGATTTATTGCGTTCAGTTTCATCCCGAAGTTTCCCACACCGAGGAGGGCAATAAGATTTTACAAAATTTTGTTTTGGAAATCTGTAGGGCAGAAAAAAATTGGGAACTGACCAATTATATCGACAGAACCGTAGCAGAAATTAAAGAAAAAGTAGGAGATCAAAGAGTCATATTAGGCCTTTCTGGGGGGGTAGACTCATCCGTGGCAGCCGTACTAATCCATAAAGCCATAGGGGATCAGCTCACCTGTATTTTTGTAGATACAGGCTTATTGAGAAAGGATGAAGCCCAAAAAGTGATGGAGAATTACGGGGCTCATTTTCATATGAATATCAAACATATCGATGCCTCCGAGCGATTTTTAACCAAGCTTTCAGGAATCGATGATCCGGAGCAAAAGAGAAAGATTATTGGAAATGAATTTGTGGCTGTTTTTAATGACGAAGCACATAAAATTAAAGGGGCTAAATTTTTGGCGCAAGGAACTATTTACCCTGATGTCATCGAATCTCAGTCAGTAAAAGGACCCTCGGCAGTCATCAAATCTCATCATAATGTGGGCGGCCTACCCGAAGAAATGGAATTAGAACTCTTGGAACCTCTCAGAGAGTTGTTTAAAGATGAAGTGCGCAAAGTAGGCGAAGAATTGGGGATCCCACATCATTTAGTCTATAGGCATCCTTTTCCGGGGCCTGGATTGGGGATTCGCGTTTTGGGAGCAGTAGATGCAGAAAAGGTTAGAATATTGCAGGAAGCAGACGATATTTTTATAGAAGAACTCTATAAAAACGATTTATATGAAAAGGTTTCTCAGGCTTTTGTGGTTTTACTTCCCGTAAAATCCGTAGGCGTGATGGGGGATGAACGTACTTATGAATATACGGCGGTGGTGCGTTCTGCAAACACCATTGATTTTATGACAGCAACCTGGAGTAAACTTCCTTATGATTTCTTGGAAAATGTTTCCAATAGAATTATTAACGAGGTAAGGGGTATTAATCGCGTGGCTTATGACATTTCCAGCAAACCTCCTGCAACTATTGAATGGGAATAATTTTTGAATATTTATTTTAAAAGATTATTACCATGTTGAATAGACAACAGAGGAAATTAAAACGTACAAGTCGGCTTATATCCGTACTGACGAAGTATGGATTTAAAGATATAGTATCCCGAATAGGGAGGCCTGCTTCCGATAAAATCACCCTCTCTGATGAGGGAAATACATCCAATACCCTATACGAACGTATGAGAATGGCTCTAGAAGAACTGGGGCCTTTTTTTGTTAAAATAGGACAAGCATTTAGCAGTAGAGAAGATATTTTACCTTTAAAAATGATTGAAGAGCTACAGAAACTTCAGGATCGCGTAGAGGTACAGGAGCTCAATTTGGAGGCTATTTTGGAAAGTCAGCTGGGGATGCGATCTTCCGAGGTATTTCAGTCTATAGACCACCAACCTATTGCTGCTGCTTCTATTGCGCAGGTCTATAGAGCGGTGTTTAAAGATGGTAGCCCTGTTGTCTTAAAAGTGAAGCGTCCCGGAATTCAGTCCATTATTGAAGATGATCTGTTGTTGATGAAGGATTTAGCTAAAATCATCCATACTTATTTTGAATTTGCACAAGATCTCAATTTACATAAAGCCATTGCTGCCTTTGAAAAATCTTTACTGGCAGAATTATCACTACTTCAGGAAAAAGATCATATTCAGAAGTTGGCTTTTAACTTTCGGCATAATTCCTGTACTTATGTGCCCAAAGTGTATGAAGAACTTTGCAGCAATGAACTGCTTTGTATGGAATTTATAGAAGGAGTTAAAGTAACAGATATCACAGGCTTGAGGAATTATCGTTTAGTTCCTGAAATCATCGCAGATCAAGGGCTTCAGTTATTTTTATCTCAAATTTTGGATTATGGTTTTTTTCACGCGGATCCCCATGCCGGAAATATATTGGTAAAACCTGATGGCAAAATTGTCTTTATAGATCTGGGAGCCATGGGTACCATTTACCCCTCTGATAAAGAACTGTTAGAAAATTTTGTCATTCACTTTATCGCTAAGCGACCTAAAAAATTGGTGGAGACTATAAAAAATATGGCGATTGAAATTAAGATTCAGGATGATCGTAAGCTGGAATATGAGATCCAAGAGATATTGGATTTTGTGCACAATTCAGCCCTTGATAAAATTGATGTGGGTTTTATATTAAAGAAGTTTAGAGTAATCTTTACCGATAATAAAATAGAGATGCCCGAGTATTTTTATCTTTTAGTAAGGGGGATCAGCCTTATAGAGAGTGTAGGTCGAAAAATAAATCCTGAAATGAATTTAGTAAAAAGTGTGGAGCCTCATGTAAAAAAAATACTAAAAAAGAGACTTAGTCCCACCTACTTATTAAACAAAGGAGTGAAAAGAGCAGAAGAAATAGGAGAATATATAGATATCCTACCTCGCGAGATCACTTCTGTTTTATTAAAAACGCGAGAAGGCAGCCTTAGTGTTAATACCGAAATTAAAAATCTACCACAGACCAACAAAATTTTAGAAAGAGCGGCGAACAATATTATTCTGACGCTTATACTTTGTACACATATTATTGCTACAGCTATTCTCTGGGGAGCTGGTGTAGGACCTCTATTAGGAAGTATTCCCGTTCTAGGTCTTATAGGTATTCTTCTTTCATTGGTTATTTTGGTTGTTCTAAGCTTGCGGTTGCTGAGGAAAAGTAAATAAAAAATCACCTATCTTTGCGCAATGATAACATTTGAGGATTTCGATCTACCTAAAAATCTTTTTTCGGCATTAGAGCAAAACGGAATTAGCGTGCCTACACCGATTCAGTTGAAGAGTTTTAAAACGATTTTATCGGGCCGAGACGTTATGGGGATAGCCCAGACAGGAACCGGAAAAACTTTAGCCTATCTTTTGCCGGTCCTCAAAATGTGGAAATATGCTAAGACGGGGAATCCTACAGTTCTTATTCTGGTTCCTACCCGTGAACTGGTGGTGCAAGTCTCTAATATATTGGAAGGTTTAACAGCAAACTTATCAGCGCGTGTGATAGGCGTTTTTGGTGGTAAAAATATCAATACTCAAAAGCTTTTATTCGATAAGGGCTGCGATATTTTAGTAGGAACTCCAGGGCGTGTTTTAGATTTAGCTATAGATAATGCCATTAGCCTGAAGGAGGTTCGACAACTTGTGATTGATGAATTTGATGAAATGCTCAATTTGGGTTTTAGACATCAGCTTACCCATATATTTGAAATATTGCGCCCGAAACGACAAAATATACTTTTTTCGGCGACGATGACAGAGGCTGTAGACACTATGTTGGAGGAATATTTTAATGGACCCGAAGAAATTAGTCTGGCCAAATCGGGAACACCCTTAGAGAAAATCAACCAATTAGCCTATAGGGTGGAAAATTTTAATACCAAAATCAATCTTCTAAAGTACCTTTTAGAAAATGATCAAAGTATGTCCAAGGTGCTTGTTTTTGCTAATAATAAAAAACATGCCGATTATCTTTTCAATACTCTAGACGAGCTTTATCCAGAGCAGTTTGATGTTATTCATTCCAATAAATCTCAGAATTACAGATTGAAGGCTATGCATAAATTTGAAACGGAAGAGGTGAGGGGGTTAATTACCACAGATGTGATGGCAAGAGGCTTGGATATTTCCAATATTACCCATGTATTTAATTTTGAAATTCCGGAGGTTCCCGAGCAATATGTCCATCGAATAGGTCGTACGGGGCGTGCTGATAAAGCTGGAATAGCCATATCTTTCGTTACTAAAAAAGAAGAAGTTTGCCTATTGGAAATTGAGGTACTGATGAATAAAGAGCTCGAGTTTCTCCCTTTTCCTAATGATGTAAGGATTAACCCTAAGAAAATTGAAGCCGAAAAAGAGGTGGTAAAGATGAAAAATCCAGCCTCAGCACCCAATATCAGTGAAGGTGGAGGAGCTTTTCATGAAAAGAAAGATAAGAATAAAAAAATTAATCTTGGAGGTCCTACGAAAAGAAAGCCGCCTAAGACTAAATCTGTAAACCGTAACCAACAGAAAAAGAAAGCAAAAGCGCGAAAGAAAAAATAAAATTAATAAGGATAGCTGGCCAATTGCTCTCTAGCACATTTTCGCCCGTATTCGATCTGATGTTTGGCCTTAAAAAATGCATAGAGTTCACAGGAGTATCTTGAGGTATTAATCATAAAATCGGGGGGATGTTGATCTATATTAAAACTACCAATGCTCTCTACCATTAAGGAGATAATGTGGTTGGTTAATCTTAACATATTTAATCTGGGCAAAGTCGGAAGTGTTTTGCCCTTAAAAGGTATTCGACTGTTAACATCTACAGCGAGAATTTTGCTATTGGGTATTTGTCGCTGTAGGGCATAATCTGTAGGGATGTTATTCAGTATCCCACCGTCTACCAGTATCATATCATCTTTAATAACTGGTGTGAAGATAGGAGGAATCGCAATAGAAGCTCTTATTACATCATAAATGTTTCCAGAATCCAATAACACACTTTGATTGGTTTTAAGATTGGTAGCCACGCAGGCAAAAGGGATTTCTAACGTCTCAATATCTTTACCCGGAATGCTATTGCGCAGGCTATTAAGCGTTTTTTCTCCTTTGATAACCCCTCCGTTTTTAAAGGATATATCCAGAAGTCGCAAAAGGCTATAGCGATTGAGCTTCAGTATCCATGTTTTGAATTCCTCTAACTTCCCCATAGCGTAAAATCCGCCGATTAAAGCCCCCATGGAAGTACCGATAATACTGTTAATTTTAAAATTTTGTCTTTCGAGTTCTTCTATAACTCCTATATGGGCCAACCCCCTGGCTCCGCCACCTGAAAGTACTAAAGTGATATTTTTTTGAGATTCCAATTTTTTCAAGTATAGATAAATGGCTTATCATTCAACAAAAAACGTTCCACCAAGTCGAAGGCTTATATGGACACGTATCTTTCCGGGGTTAATTTTTCGTCTTAAGATGCAGTATTGAAAGTGAGATTTTTTTTGTAGTGTATCTTCTATAGAAAACGATTAAGCGCTCATCACTAAAATAGTGTATATTTATTTTTAGATAGCCTTCTCATGAAAAGGCTGAAATATTGATTATAGAACCCCATGAGTAGAGACCTCTCTGCTTATCGAGGAGTTCTCTCTTTTCTGTGATATTCATTAAAAAACAAAAATAATTTAAAAATAGAGCAATATGATAACAAAAATAGTGGCTTTTTCTTTTTTAAGCTTGGTCTGCTTAACGGCATGTAATTCTTCCAATAAAGCTGAAGCGCAAAATGTAGAACAGAATACCAAAACAGAAAATTATGTATTGTTGGGTAAAAAAGCGAAATTGACTTATCCTGAGTTCGAGGCTGAAGTCCACTATATTTCAGACCGAAAGTTGCATTGGAAAACGCTTACAAATCAAGGAAAAGTGGCTGAGGGTGATGAGGAGGTTAGTTATAAGCAGTTAAGTTCTACACAGTTTTTGATCAACTGGATTGAAAGTAGCGGCATGAGTGTGAGCCAGGTAGTAGATATGGAGAAAGGTCGCGTTACTGCCTTTATTACCTATGGAGATGAGAATAGCTCCAGGGGAAAACGATCCTCCAATTTGATTGAAGGGAAATGGATGATTATAAATTAAATTATAAACTGTGAGAGCTAACGAATCATAACGTCAGATTCCTGATTTAGCAGATGGCCCACTCATTACGATTAGATAATTTTTTATAGAAAGTGAGTCAGCAAAAATTTATTAAATTAAATCCGTAAAATCTTTTTATAGTGTTAGTTAGTTTTTTCATACTCCTATAAAAAGGGTAAAAAATAAAGTCATTATCACATCAACATAATACTAAATGATCTACCTTGGAAGAAATGCTATAAACACTTTTTTGGTGTCGCCTAAATGAATGAAGATTAAGCAAATGCTAGTGCGTATAGCTGTATTTTCTATTATAATACATAATTTTTATAAACATGAAAAAATATTCTTATATCAAAGGCGAAACCATGCCTCCACTGCTGCAGGAAACCATTGGAGATAATTTAAGGAATACAGTTGCCAATTACCCTAATCACGAGGCATTAGTTTCTCCGTTTCAGAATTATAGAGCAAGCTATAGTGAATTGTGGAGACAAACTTCACAAGTAGCGAAAGCTATTTTAGCAAGCGGTATAAAAAGAGGTGATAGGTTGGCTATTTGGGCTATGAATCGCTATGAATGGGTATTGTTGCAATATGCAGCTTGCCGTATTGGAGTGATTTTGGTCAATATAAACCCTGCTTATAGGAGTTCGGAACTGGAATATGTATTAAATCAATCCGGAGCTGTTATGTTGGTTTCTGCAAGAAAATTTAAAACCAGTCATTATGAAAAGATGGTAAAAGAAATATTGCCAAATACTCAATTAAAAAAAGTCATTTTTTTCGATAAAAACTGGCATAAGTTTGTAGAAACTGGGGATAAAATTTCTGAGGCCGAGTTACACGCTGCTGAGACAGATTTACATTTTAATGATGCTATCAATATCCAGTATACTTCTGGTACCACAGGTTTTCCCAAAGGGGTTACGCTCTCGCACAGCAATATTTTAAACAATGGATATTTTATAGGCATTCGCTTAAAATATACAGAACAGGACAGCGTGTGTATTCCTGTTCCGTTTTTTCATTGCTTTGGAATGGTTATTGGGAATTTAGCCTGCACTTCTCACGGCGCCACCATGGTGATTCCGGGCGAAAGTTTTAATCCGGAAAGCACTTTGCAAATCGTAGAACAAGAAAAATGCACTTCGCTTTATGGTGTGCCTACGATGTTTATTGCTGAATTGCAATTACCAAATTTTTCTCAATTCAATTTATCATCATTACGTACAGGGGTAATGGCAGGTTCTCCCTGTCCTATTGAAATTATGAAACAGGTGCAGCAAAAAATGAATATGAAAGATGTTACCGTTTGTTACGGCATGACAGAGACTTCGCCTGTGAGTTGTCAAACTGAAATAGGCGTAGCCTTAGAGAAACAAATTAGCACGGTAGGGACTATTCACGAGCATTTGGAAATTAAAATTGTAAATCCCAACACAGGAGATATGCTTCCTATTGGTACAGCAGGTGAGCTTTGCACAAAAGGATATTCTGTGATGCTGGGGTATTGGCAAAATGCCGAAGCCTCTGTAAAAGTTATTGATGCCGATGGCTATATGCATAGTGGAGACGAGGCCACTATGGATGAGGAGGGCTACATAAAAATTACAGGCCGGATAAAAGACATTATTATTCGTGGGGGTGAAAATATATCACCTTTAGAAGTGGAACAATATCTCTATACACATGAAGATGTGCAAGATGTGCAGGTAATCGGAGTGCCTGACGAAAAAATGGGGGAAGCTGTAATGGCTTGGGTAAAATTGAAAAAAGAGAGTAGGGCAGACTCTCAAAAATTACAGGCATTTTGTAAAGGGAAAATTGCGCAATATAAAATACCTCAGTATTGGAAGTTTGTGGAGGCTTTTCCCATGACGGTATCGGGTAAAGTGCGGAAAGTAGAAATGAGAGAAATCTCAGTAAAAGAATTAGGACTCAAGAAATAATGTGCCAAGAAACAAACCCTTTTTCACGAGCGCAGTATAAATTATATTCGTTTGAATTCATTGAATAAAGTTATAGATAGAAACTTAAATCAGTCAGCAATATCCGGAGGAGAAAATTATATGATTTAATAAAATGATACCCTAAAAAAATAAAGCGAAATTCACGAGTTTCGCTTTATTGGGTGGGGTAAGATTGAGGTTATCTTAAAATTAAGAAGTATAGATCGTACTCGTTCCAGCTGCCACATCGTATACGGCTCCTGTGATCTTGTTCGCATCATCCGAGCACAGAAAAGCAATAACAGGCGATACTTCCTCAGCTTTTAACCATGGAACGCCTAATATATCGCGTGTTTTTAATCTTTCTTTCACTTGTTCTTCCGTTACCAGCTTATTTTCATATCCAGGGCCCATGGCAACTTGAAAACGTTTTAGATTTTTTGTCATTTTAGTGTAGATTAAACCAGGCACGACTACGTTTACATTGATATGGTATTCGCCCAGTTCCATAGCAGATGATTTTGCAAGTCCGATAAGGGCCCATTTAGAAGCCGCGTAAGCCGCTCCGCTCCACATCCCTCTCATTCCTTGTGTAGAGGAAATAATCACGATTTTCCCCTTTTTCTTGGGCATCATTAAAGGAGTAAACGCAATAATGGTATGGGCAACACCGATCACGTTAACATCTAATGTATCCCTCCAATCTTGTGTTTGTGAGTCTAAAATTTTGCTAAAAGTTTGGATACCTGCTACCGCGACCACACAATCAATATTGTGGTATTGAGATTTTATTTCTTGTGCCACCTCTTTAAGCCTGCTCAGATCTCGTACGTCGGCTTTTGAAAAATTAAATTTTACGCCCATAGCTTCCACCTGCTTTTTAGTTTCTAACATGTCATTTTCATCAGCAGGATCGTATTGAGTGTAATCGCTTACCTTTCCTAAAATATCTATTCCCCATATGTGCATTCCTTTTTGGGCTAGCTCTACAGCTGTTGCTCTCCCAATTCCTCTGGCTGCACCGCTAATGACAGCAATTTTTTGAATGGTTTGAACCTTCTTTTGCCTATTGAGTGCAGATCCCTTTAAAGGTAGGCTTGATGTTGCAATAGCAGCGGATGCCCAACCTATTGTTTTCATAAAATCTCTTCTTGAATTCTTTTTTTCTGAATTTTCCATTGTTTAGGTGTTTGGTTAAACTATTATTTTATTTTTATGATTTGTGGTCTCATATTGTAAATCATCTCGGTCTATATTTTATAAATCGGAAGACGTTATGCAAATAATATGACCTAATAGATGAGGTTGATTTATAATGGATATTGAAACGGATAGGCGATCAGGAGTAAAAATAAAATATTCCCCAGATCATCGTAGCTTTCTTTAAAAACAGAAATTTTGAAGGCAATATTTTTTTACATTACTATACCCGTGGTGCATTTAAGCAATACGAGTTTTTAAGTTGTTAATATTTCTATTGTTTAGTTTATTAATGCATTGTATAACAGTCATAGCCATTATCTTAGATAATATTCTGTTCTTAAAGCCATCAA
>NZ_JAAABJ010000557.1 GCF_009904105.1 Elizabethkingia argenteiflava
GCAAATGCTTGGTTAGATAGTTTCAAAGCATTATTAATACGATTTGAAACTTCTGTAATAACATGGTATTCTTTGCATTATATTGCTTTTGTTATTTTATCTCTCAGAAAACTATAAGTTTAAACAAGTTCTGCGTTTAAACGAAAGAAAAAAAAATAAAATGCTATACGTTTTATACCAGTAGATATTAGCTGATGACTAAAAAACAAATAGAATAAATAATATGTTTCCAGAGGATTTTTATAAATACCTGAATAATAATACCTTAATTTTAATTAAAGCGGGTACTGACCGGGAAAAATTTACAGAAATATGTGCAGTCGTTGTAGAAGGCAGAACTTTCGCAAGAAGTTGGAATAAGAATTTAATTGGATGGTTTGGAGAAATTAAAAAATATAAAGAGGGTGAGATTAGATATGGAGATAAAGTTTTAAAGGTAAAAGTACATAAGCTATCTAAGGATGATATGATGCACACCTATATCAATGCTGCTTATCGTGAAAAATATAATCAGGAGTATAATATAGAATATGCTTTAGCTATTTCACAACCCGAATATTCAAAATACACTATTGAATTTATTTTGGCTTAGAGAGATATTATAGGTTACACAGTTTATGATTTTTGAAGAATTCAATATGCTTCAACATTTTTTTTTGATTATTTCTGGCTAATTTTGGTTTTATGATCTTTTTACACTTCAGAAATCTTCAATAGGAAGCTCAAACTTTCAGGCGTTGCTCCTAACGAGGTTTATGTTTTTTCTGGATATCAATAGGTATGCGAAAATTTAAAGAATAGGGCTTTCAATAAATATGAGATATTTTATCAATTCAAGCTTTTTAATTTTTTGTATACAAAAATGGGAGTCTTAAATATGATGGGATGTAATTTATGTAGATACGATAAAGAAAAAAGTGGAAATTCCCCTGAATGTAAAAAAAAACAATCTTTTTAAGGTGTCAAAAATAAGACTTCTATTTTTTTTCGATGACGTATATCAAAGAAGAAAAATCGCCGGTTTTTACCCCATTTATGTTAGAAATTAATCCTAGAAGACAGCCTTTAAGCCAAAAAAAGGGATTTTTTTTATATTTTTCGCTTATAATAGAGATATAATAAGAATCGAGTAGGAGGGGTTTCACTTTTTTGAGTTTCCACCTCTCATTATTGAAAATAGAGTTCATGCCCTCCTGAGAAAAATGAAAGATATGTCTTGGAACATCATATGCAGCCCAATATTCTTTGTAATATTGAGCATCATAGCTTTTATAATTAGGGACAGCTATAATTAATTTGCCTCCTTTTTTTATTTTTTCATAGACTTCATCTAAAAAAATACTTTGATCACCAATATGTTCAAATACATGCCATAAGGTCATTACATCTAAAGACTCGTTTTCTATTTCAGTAAGACTCGTTTTTATATTCTGTTTTCCGACCTTTTGTTGGGCCATTTTTTGAGCGTGAGAATGGGGCTCTATACCATATACGCAATAGTTTTTTTTTATGAAATTGATGAAGTCTCCTGCTCCACATCCATAATCCAGTAGATTTTTGCCTGTTTTTACTTCCCGGTCTATAATAGTTTTTTTATATAGAAGATTAAAATATTGAAAGAATTTATAAATTATTTCTTTTAAGGATTTACCTTCTTGATGATGGGAAATATATTTTTCACTTTCATAATAAGGCGATAAATTCTCCGGAATAGGGGAGGTCTTAAGAATACCAGTTGAAACTTCTTTTATTTCAAATTCTTCTTGGGTCAGAAATAAATCTTTTACTTTCATTAAGGGTTTAATTTATACAAGGCTCAAAATGTAAAAAAGACATGTTGTTTTTTTACGTTTCACGTGAAACATTATAGGTTATCGCCCTAAAAAGATTAACAATATATTAATGTCAGCAGGGGATACACCGCTAATTCTCCCTGCTTGAGCAATAGTTTTAGGTTTTAAAGCGGATAGCTTTTGTTTTGCTTCTGCTGAAAGACTGGTGATTTTCATATAATCGAAATGTCCAGGTATCAGGATATTTTCTAGTCGATGGAGTTTAGCAACATTCTCCTGTTCTTTATTAATATAGCCTTTGTATTTGATGTTGATTTCTGCTTGTTCTACCTCTTCTTCTGTATAGTGAGTAATTTTATGATTAATTTCTTCAATTATACTAAGTTTACGAATATTTATATTAGGTCGGGTTAGTATCTGCGAAGCCCTAAAGCTTTGGTTAACAAGGCTTGAGCTGTTTTCTTCTAAAATAGGATTTAATATTTCTGGTTTAAGTGGGGTGGCTTTTAAAAAATCTTCTACTTCTTTACTTTTTTCCATTTTTAGCTCTACTTTTCGGAGCCTTTCAGCTGAGGCTAATCCTAAATTATAAGATTTCTCTGTAAGTCTAATATCTGCGTTATCCTGACGTAGTAGAAGTCTGTATTCGGCACGAGAAGTAAACATTCGGTAAGGTTCTTCTGTTCCTTTTGTGATTAAATCGTCGATTAAAACCCCAATATAAGCTTCGTCTCTGTTGAGTGTAAATTCTTCTTTATCATGTACTTTGTGGTGAGCATTGATCCCTGCGATTAATCCCTGTCCAGCGGCCTCTTCATAACCCGTGGTACCGTTTATTTGACCAGCAAAGAATAAATTATCTATGAGTTTGGTTTCTAGAGTGTGTTTTAATTGAGTAGGGGGGAAGTAGTCGTACTCAATCGCATAACCAGGTCTGAAGACTTTTACATTTTTAAAACCTGGGATATGACGCATAGCTTGCACTTGTACATCTTCCGGCAGTGAAGAACTAAAGCCATTCACATAAATTTCTATAGTATTCCATCCTTCAGGCTCTACGAAAAGCTGGTGTCTATCACGTTCTTTGAAGCGATTTATTTTATCTTCTATACTAGGGCAATACCGAGGTCCTATACTTTGTATGGTTCCATTAAACATTGGAGATTTATCAAAACCTGAACGTAAAATTTCGTGAACACTTTCATTCGTATAGGTGATATAACAGCTTTTTTGTTCTTTTAACTTAGGCGTGTCGAGGTAGGAGAATTTTTGAGGTTTTTCATCTCCTTTTTGTTCTTCCATTTGGGAATAGTCTAAGCTTCTTCCGTCAATGCGGGCAGGGGTACCTGTTTTCATTCTTCCGGCTTGAAAACCTAAAGACTGTAACTGCTCGGTTAAGCCAAAAGCTTTTGGCTCTCCCATTCTTCCGCCACCTAATTGTTTATCTCCAACATGGATTAATCCATTTAGAAAGGTGCCGTTGGTGAGTACAACGGCTTTGCTTTTTATTTTTATGCCGAGTGATGTAATTACTCCTGCAATTTTATTATTTTCTATTATGAGGCTTTTAACCATATCCTGAAAAAAATCGAGATTAGGCGTTTGTTCTAATATATACCTCCACTCTGCGGCGAAAAGCATTCGATCATTTTGGGTTCTAGGGGACCACATAGCTGGACCTTTGGAGAGGTTGAGCATCTTAAATTGTATGGCGCTTTTATCTGCCACAATACCTGAATACCCACCCATAGCGTCGATTTCCCTTACAATCTGTCCTTTTGCTATTCCTCCCATAGCAGGATTGCAACTCATCTGTCCGATGTTTTGCATGTTCATCGTAATAAGTAAAGTTTTGGAGCCTAAATTTGCCGCCGCAGCGGCTGCTTCACAACCTGCATGACCTGCTCCCACTATAATTACATCGTATATCTGATCGATCATCTTTCAATTTGTTTCACGTGAAACATTTAATATTTTCCTATATAGTAATCTTCTTTATTCCGCATTATTCTTTGTTCTTCTTCGGTTTTATCGTTGTAGCCACACAGGTGCAATACTCCATGAGCCAATACACGATTTAATTCGTCTTCTTGCTTGGTTTTTAGAAGAGAAGAATTATCTAATATGCGTTGCAAAGATACAAAAATATCGCCGGAAATATTTTTACCTTTACAATAATTGAAGGAGATAATATCCGTATAATAATCGTGATTTAAATATTCCTTATTAATCTGTAAGAGATATTCATCATCGCACAAAATATAATTGATGCTGCCTATCTTTTTCCCCTCATTCAGTATGAGGTCTTCTATCCATTTAGCTCTCTTTTCCTCATCAGATATGGGAGAGATGTTTTCATAAAAATAATGTATCATAATGTATTAAAACCAATGACCTAATATCACATTGAAAATACCTGCTTTATTATGGTGCAAGGGTTGGCTATAATTAATTTTAATTTGTCCAAAGGGTGAGTCATACCCTAGACCCAGCCCAATAGAATTATGGTTAAAGCTTAAAAATTCTGTATTTTTACTATTAGCGAAAAGACTTGCTGTATTGTAACTTCCTATAAGATAATAATTCTTCAGTATTTTATATTGAAGTTGGTTTGCTATTCTCAAAATATTATCATTGGATTCTTGTCCAAAGGCATATCCGTCAAATGAAATAAAGTTATTTAAGTTTTGTTCAAAAGTTCCTCCCAGTCTATATTTATACAGATCGGCGACCTCTCCAAAGCTAACTCCCATTAGTCCAGAAAGGCGGTAGGTGAGGCGAGGAGATAAAGGTAGATTGATTTTAACATCTGCAGAAATTTGAGCACTTTTATTATCGGCTTCTCTGTTTTTATTAAATATATCGATGGCTTTGGCTTGAATATTCAGGTAGATACCTCTGCTGGCAAAATCTATTCTATCTTGTGTATCACTTTTTATAAATAGATATGGATTATAATAGTTATATGTTTTTTTAGACGAACCTTTCTGGCGATTGAGAATGTCATAACTAATTCCTCCTCCTATAGCATACCTGTCTTTAGAGATGGATTGTAGGTAAACTTCATTGCGAAACCATTTCCAGTTTTCATCAAGATTATTCTTTTTCTGTTTTAAGTCGAGCTGCATACCCGAAGAATAGATACCCAATCCTGGAATATAGCCGTTGTCCATGAGATAGTTCAAATAATAACGGGGTTTGTCCCCGAATACGATGTCCAAGCTAGCATTGGAATTTTTGAATAAAGCTCTTTTGGCTGAAAAGTTCGCTAAAAGTCCTGTTTTAAAGATTTCATCATAGTGTAGCCCAAACTTTAAAAATAAACGGCTTTGATCTTCGATAACGTTTATTTTGAGAATATTGCGCCCATTTTCGTTTATAATATTATAGTTAATAAAGTTATAATTATTGGTAGCATAGAGTTTATCTATTTTATCATTGATTTTTTTATAAGTATATTGAGAAGGTGTTTTAAGGCCCATTTTCCCTTTAATATAGTCCCTATTATAGATATTGTCATTTACCACCTCTATGTCGTCTATTTTATAAATTTCAGGTAGCAGGGGGGGCTGATTTACAATCCTCGGCGAGTCTCTCTTGGGGAGTTCTTTTAAAATGCCCGAATAGCGAATCGCTTCGTCATAACCATTCTTGATGGTGTTTTTTTTCTCGTTGAAACTGGTAACATTAACCCCCTTTAAAATGGGTTGGATATTAATATCTGTATAAGGGAGTTGTTTGTGGGTTTCTTTGTATATTCCAAAAGAAATAATTTGGTTGAGTAGGGCTATAATGTTGTTGAGCTGATCTCTGTTTTCCAGCCCTTGGTTTAAGTTGACACCAATAACGATATCCATTCCTTTCTCCTTCAGAGGGCCGGAAGGGAAGTTAATACTAATTCCTCCGTCTACATACAGGCTATCTCCTATTTTTACAGGGTCTAAAAGGCCTGGAAATGCAGAGCTGGCCATAATAGCCTTGGATAAATCCCCCGATTCCAGTTGTTTTAAGGCTCCAGTTTCTATATTGGTGGCGATACAGAAGAAAGGGATGGGAAGTTTACTAAAATCCTGATTAGAGGGGTATTTCCTAAACAGTTCTTTAAAAAGAGATAGATTTTTCTGACCGGAGGAAACACTTGAGGGCAGGACCACCTTACCTTTCTGAATAGGGATTTTCAAAAGATATTTATCTACATTTTTACTAAAAAAGGAAGTTTGCAAACGAGAGATGGAACCACTGAGCACATTATAGAAATCAGTTTCCAGAACGATATTTTCGATTTCTTTGCCTGAGTAGCCTGTAGCATAGAGCCCTCCGATAATAGCCCCCATACTGGTCCCTCCTATATAATCGACCTTCACGCCTAAAGAGTCTAGAACTTTTAGCACTCCTATATGGGCAAATCCCTTTGCACCACCCCCACTTAAGGATAATCCTATTTTAGGATGAGGCGGAATGCTAAAATTTTCTTTAACCTGCGAATAAATAGAAATACCGGAAATAAGTCCTATCAAAAGAAAAAGTCTATTCATCTTTATTGCTTATATAATCAATCTTTAATATATACTCTTTTTACCCGCTGGGAAATGGAAGTTAAAACCTCATAAGGAATGGTTTTGCAATATTGAGAAAATTGTTCAAGGCAGGGGTTTCCATTAAAAATAATCACTTCTTCGCCCTCCTGTATAGGATCTTGTCCCAGATCTACCATTAGCATATCCATACAAATATTCCCCTGTATAGGATAAAGTTTTCCTTTAATCCCTACAAAGCCTCTTCCATTACTCAATGAACGCGGTATACCATCGGCATATCCCACTGCTATGGTAGCGATACGGGTGTTTTTTTTAGCTTTAAAACTCCGATTGTAACCTAGAGATTCTCCTGCATAAAGTGGAGAAATTTGGGTGATAATCGTTTTGAAGCAAACGGCATTTTGTAACAGCGGTTTTATAGCTGGGTTGGACGTATAGCCCAGCATGCCTATCCCTATTCTAACCATATCGAACTGGTATTCCGGGTAATTGGTAATTCCTTGTGAATTAAGACAATGCCTTAAGGCTTGGTCTTCTATTTCCGCCAGTAGATAATCCGAATTTTCAGTATAGAGCTTAATCTGCTCCAGGGTATAGGCGCGTTCCTTAGGATCATCTGTAGAGGAGAGGTGGGTAAAAATACTGGCAACTTTGAGCTTATTTCCTTTTATTTTCAATAAAAGTTTATCTAAATCATCACGATGGAAACCCAGTCTATGCATACCGGTTTCTAGTTTAATATGGATAGGGTATTTCTCTTGTATACCTTTTTTCTTCAGAGCCTCTAAAAATAGATCCAAAACTTTAAAACTATAGATTTCTGGTTCCAGTTCATATTCTATAATGTTATCATAGCTATTTAGCTCAGGATTCATTACCATAATAGGGAGGGTTATTTTATTTTTTCTCAAGTTTACCCCTTCATCGGCATAGGCAACTGTAAGGTAATCTATATTGTGATGTTGTATAAATTCAGCAATTTCATGACCGCCAAGCCCATAAGAATAGGCTTTTACCATAGCCATTACTTTTGTTTTGGGTTTTAAGAAGCTTTTATGAACATTAATATTATGTAAAATCGCGTTTAAGTTTATTTCCAGAATCGTATCATGGGATTGAAGTTCTAGTTCTTTTTTTAGTGTTTCCAGCTCAAATTTACGGGCGCCTTTTAGTAGGATAATAGCGTTTTCTATATTCTTAAAACTGTTGTTCTTAAGGAGCTCTTTAATATTCTCGAAAGTAAAAATTTCAGACCTAAACAAGTGAGCAAATCCCGTGATTTTTTCCCCTATCAGATAGATTTGATCAAACGACTGCTCATTTACCAATTCCGCAACGATGGAATAAATACGTCTTGGATGATCTTTCACATTCATGATATCCGTAAGCACGAGTACTTTTTTTGATTTATTACCATATTGTCTCAAGGTGCTAAGCGCTATCTTCAGAGAGTCCAAATCCAGGTTATAGGAATCGTTAATAATAAGGTTCTCTCTTTGGCCCTTTACGCTTTCCATACGCATCTCTACAGGATAGAGATGGTTGATTTTCTCTACAATTTTCGGATGTGGTATATGGAGCAAATTGAGGGTGGCAATCACCGCTAAAGCATTATGAAGGGTCGCTTGATCCTGATGGATAAAAGGAACATCGATAGTGCCATCTAAAAGTTTTATTTTAAAAGCCTTATCCTGTCCTGCAGGTTTTTCGATCAGAATATCATTGTGGGCATAAGTTCCGTAAGAGATTAATATTTTATTGGTAAAAACTTTGCGTATTTCATGATTGATAAGAGGATGATCTCCGTTATAAATAATAACTTCAGAATTTTTGAAAAGCTTTAATTTTTCTTTCAGAAGTTCTTTTTCGTTTTTAAAATGTTCTGAGTGTGCAGAGCCCAGATGGGTGAAAATACCAATATGGGGTGAAAATACTTCAACCTGTTTTTCCATTTCACCGGGTAGGGAGATGCCTACTTCAAAAATACCTAAATCATCTTTCTCATTGGCTTTAAGAATAGAAATGGGGAGTCCAATTTGGGAGTTATAACTCTTGGGACTTTTTACGACTCTCATCTCATCCGAAAGACATTGATAAAGCCACTCCTTCACAATGGTTTTACCATTGCTGCCGGTAATGCCTATGGTTTTTGGAAGAGAGATTTTTTGTAAATGCTGATGGGCTAATTTTCGTAAAAAGCCATGGGTGTCCTGAGTGATAATCCAAGTAATTTTATAGGGAGTTACTAGGGGGATTTCTGTGCAGATAATGACCCTTATCCCTTTTTCAATGGCCTCCTGGATATATTGAGCACCATTGGCCTTAGTTGTTTTTAGGGCGATAAACGCATTGTTTTTTGCCGAGAAAATCAGGCGGGTATCAAATATCAGCTGTTTGATTTTTTCGGTTTTATTTCCGAGAATTTCCGAGTCTGTAATCAGCGCTAATTCGTGTGCAGTATATTCCATTTCTATTGCATTTCTTATGGCTTTTGTATCTCTTCCCAAAAGATACGACGGCTAACGGCTTCGTAGTTGTCGGTTTCACCTAACTGAACCAAGTCTTTACTATCCGATGTTCTTAAGGAATAGTGTGCTAAATTACCGGTTCTCTTACAGATAGCATGTACCTTAGTGACATATTCCGCAGTGGCCATAAGATTGGGCATAGGACCAAAAGGGCGGCCCATAAAATCCATATCCAAACCTGCAATCACCACTCTTATCCCTTGATTGGCTAATTGATTGCTCACCCAAACGATGCTCTGATCAAAAAACTGAGCTTCGTCAATACCTATCACATCGCAACTAGAGCCCAGCAATAAAATCTGATTAGGATTATCAACGCTTGTGCTTCTAATTTTATTGTCATTATGAGATACAATATCTTCTTCGGAATATCGATTATCGATTTTAGGTTTAAAAATTTCTACTTGTTGCCCGGCCATTTCAGCACGTCGAAGGCGCCTTATGAGCTCCTCTGTTTTTCCGGAAAACATTGATCCACATATCACTTCCATCCAACCACTTTGCTGGGCTTGGTTAATTGTATTTTCTAAAAACATTTGTTAACTTAGCACATATAAATCCACATCAAAATTACGTAAAATAATGATGCAAAACTCTCGTGAAATTCAAGGCAGACTCCTCGAAGAGATTAAGAAAATAGCTTCGGATATCGCTTCAGTTGAGACCACTTCCGGGCTAATTGCTAATTATCAAAAAATTCAGAACCTTTATGAAAAGGTTGTATTGTTAAAATCACTGGAAGTAGGTAAAATAGATCTTCAAAAGATAAAACAAGAATTAGGAGCAGGGGTAGAGGTACCGCGAACGGAGGGCGATCAAACACAACAGGAGGGGCAAGCTTTAATGTCAATGCCGGAAGAAGAAATTGTTCATGATCAGAGACAAATTTTAGAGGGGACAGGGATAGAAAAATTAACAATACGTGATGCGATAGAAGAAAATGATACGAAAGAGCCCAAGGCTGATCCTATAGAGAAAGCGCAGCATGAGGTTACGCCATCTAAAATGGAGGAAGGGATGAATTTTTCTACAACATTTATTCCGCCTATTGCTCCTTCAGACGAAGGGCGTTCCCATCAGGAAATAGATCATCATTTTTCGCACAAATTAAAATTGGCCTCTATTAAGAAACTTAAATCCGCAGGTCCAGAAGCAGAGCTACATTTGCAACATGACTTAAAAACGGGGCAAGCTTCTGTTTTTAGTCAAGTCAGTAATATATATAGCACTCAAAAAAGACAATTTAAATTGGATTTAAACGATAGAATGGCTTTTATAAAAAAATTATTTAATAACAATGTCGAGGAAATGAATATGGTATTGGAAAAGCTTAATCAATTTTCAAATGTAGAAGAAGCCAAAGAATATCTAAGTGATATGTATTATGATAAAGATTGGAAACCCGTAGATGAATATGCCCAGAGGCTCTGGTCTTTAGTAGAAAGTCGTTTTAAATAATGAGTGGAATTTTATATTTTGTACCGACACCTGTAGGTAATTTGGAAGATATGACTTTCCGGGCGGTAAAAGTCTTGAAGGAAGTGGATTATATCTTGTGTGAAGATACACGAACCTCTGGTATTTTGTTAAAACATTTCGAAATATCAAAACCCTTAAGGGCTTATCATTTACATAATGAGCACCAGGTTACTGAGAAGGTTATTCAAGATGTAAAGGATGGACAGTGTATTGCCTTGATTACAGACGCAGGGACTCCGGGGATTTCTGATCCAGGATATCTTTTGGCCAAAGCAGGTACGGATCATGGGCTTAACATGATTTGTCTACCAGGAGCTACCGCTTTTGTACCCGCTTTGGTGGTCTCTGGATTACCCAATCACGATTTTTATTTTGCAGGTTTTTTACCTCCAAAAAAAGGGAGACAAACCAAACTAAAACAATTAGCACAGCAAAAGAATACAATTGTTCTGTATGAGAGTCCACATAAGATAAATGCAACTCTGGAGCAAATAAAAACCTTTTTTGGAGAAGAAACAAAGGTGAGCCTTAGCCGTGAAATTTCTAAAAAATTTGAAGAGACCAAGCGAGGTACAATACAGGAACTGATTGAATTTTCTCAGAGCAAGACGCTGAAAGGAGAAATTGTACTTGTGATTAATAATCACATTTAATATCCCCCTAAAACTATCCTTAAACGGGCAAGAAACCAAAGAAAAATAAAACTCTGTATCTAGCGTTTTTAAAATACATAGTCTTTGAAGAGAAATAAAAATAGTCGTTTTAATATTGCATACAGTAGGCTAAGATTTACATACAGCTACTGATTTAAAGAGAAATAATAAACATATAAATATGAAGTTATTAGAAGGAAAAGTCGCTCTTATTACAGGCGCTACACGAGGAATAGGGAAAGGAATCGCAGAGGTTTTCGCTAAACAAGGAGCACAGGTTGCTTTCACCTATGCCGGTTCTGTAGATAAAGCGAAAGATTTAGAGAAAACTCTAAGCTCTGAAACCAAAATAAAAGCTTATCAATCAGATGCCTCCGATTATGAAGCGGCTCAGAAATTGGTAGAGGATGTCATAGCCGAATTTGGTCAAATTGATATTTTGATCAATAATGCAGGTATCACTAGAGATAATCTGATGTTACGTATGTCCAAAGAGGATTGGGATAGCATTATAAAGGTTAATTTAGATTCAGTATTCAATCTTACCAAGGCGGTGGTGAAACCGATGATGAAGGTTAAAAAGGGGTCCATTATCAATATGTCTTCTGTAGTGGGTATTAAAGGTAATGCAGGGCAAGCTAATTATGCAGCTTCTAAAGCCGGCGTTATCGGGTTCTCTAAATCTATAGCTTTGGAATTAGGTTCCAGAAACATACGTTGTAATGTTATTGCTCCGGGTTTTATAGAAACAGAAATGACGGCTGCGTTAGACGAAAAAATAGTTCAGGGGTGGAGCGAAAACATCCCATTGAAGAGAGGGGGGCAGCCTGAAGATGTTGCCAATGCCTGTGTGTTCTTAGGAAGTGAAATGTCTTCTTATATTACGGGTCAGGTAATCAATGTAGATGGCGGATTATTAACTTAGTAGAAAGGCTTTTTTAAAGCCTTTTTTAATGTCTAGAAGCAGATGAAAGAAGTCATCATAAATGCGAAAAGATATAAGCGTCCTGTTTTGGTTTTTGCTATGCGACAGGAAGCAGGGGCTTATTTTGAGGGTTTTAATCGGATATTCACAGGAGTAGGTAAGATTAATGCAAGTTATTCTCTAATGAAGTATTTGATAAACCATCAACCGGACCTGATTATTAATCTAGGAACCGCCGGAAGCTTCTCTTTTAAAAAAGGAGCAGTGGTTTGTTGTACCAGTTTTATACAGCGGGATATGGATGCTTCCCCCCTGGGCATAAGCAAATATAAAACGCCTTTTTCCACAGATAAATTAGTATTGAAATATGGCATGGTGTTAAAAGGTCTGCCCCAAGGAGTGTGTGGAACGGGAGATCATTTTGAAAACGCACATACCACCAATCTATATTCTATTGTAGATATGGAAGCTTATGCGTTAGCCCTTATTGCTAAAAGAGAAAACATTCCTTTTCTTTGTCTAAAATATATCTCAGACGGAGCAGATGCAAAAGCCTTAGAAGATTGGACACGTGAAATTAATAAAGCTTCGGAATCTCTTTTGGAGGCCCTTTCTACAAGCATTGAGGATTAATACGCATAATGCTTTTGTTCTTTATCTGGGTATATTTTAGATAAAAAGTCTTTACCCAATACTTCATCGACTTTTATTAAGGGCTAACCCATAAGCTTGTCACTTAGCAGATCTGGATATAAATTTATATTTGAGAATCTTTAGCAATCAAATGTTTTTTGTAAATTTTGCAGATATTCATAGGCGGTAAGGTCGAATTTAACAGGTACCACCGAAATGTATCCCTCTGATAAAGCCGTTTCATCAGCATCTTCAGATTGATCCATATTGTTAAAATATCCCGTAAGCCAATAATACTTTTTTCCATGAGGGTTTATTCTTTCGTCGAAACTTTCCTCCCATTTAGCATGTGCCTGTTTGCATATTTTTATACCTTTTATCTCATTTTGATGAAGCTTTGGAATATTTACATTCAGAACAATTCCTTTCGGCAGAGGTTGCTCCAGAACTTTCTTTACGATATGTTGAATAAAACTTTTGGACTGAGAAAAATCGGCTTCCCAATTAAAATCTAATAAAGAAAAACCAATAGCAGGCAGACCTTCTAAACCTGCTTCCACAGCAGCCGACATTGTTCCGGAGTAAATAACGTTAATAGAGGAATTGGATCCGTGGTTGATTCCTGAAACCACAATATCTGGTTTTCGTTTCAGAATTTTATCTAAGGCGAATTTTACGCAGTCTACAGGTGTCCCGCTTAAGGCATAATCTTTCTGGGGGCCTTCCATATTAACTTCATCATACGTTAGAGTCGAATTAATCGTAATTGCGTGTCCCTTTCCACTTTGAGGAGAGTCTGGAGCCACTACGATCACTTCACCCAGCTCATTCATAAAACTGACAAGGTTACGAATTCCAGGAGCCGTAATCCCATCATCATTGGTAACCAAAATCAAAGGCTTTTTCATTTATTTTTTAATTAATATCACAAAATTAAACAAAACCAACTGTTTTTATAAATTAAGATATTAAATTTGGTATTTGAAATTACTTAGAAGATGTTTAAAAAGTTTTTTGGTTTTAATAAACTATTGCTGTTGTCCTCTCTCGGGACACTTATTTTTTGTTTTAATTCTCCCAAAAATGATGATCAGAAAATGCAGACCATTATGGTTAGCGTGAACAATACCTTATCCTATTTAAGTTATAACGCAAGACCTATTAACGATGCTTATTCACAGGGGGTATATAAAGAGTATTTTGAAAAATTAGATCCTTTGAAGCGGTATTTCCTGCAAACTGATATGGATGAATTTGCAAAATATAAAACAAAGTTAGACGATTATCTTAAAGTGGGGGATATCAGTTTCTTTAAGCTGACCAATGAAAGATATCTTCAACGGGTAAATGATGCAGAAAAGTTTTCGCAAGAAATTCTATCTCATCCTATAGACTTAGATCAGCATGAGGAAATTGTACTTGAGCCCAAAATAAGAAAAAATCCAAGCGATAAAAAGGAGATGTATGCTGAGTGGAAGAAGTTTATAAAATACAGTATTCTACAGGAAATGCAAGCTTTGAATGATAAAGAAGAGGCGCAGAAAAAGAAAAAAGATTCGGCAGTTGCGCTAAAATTAAAGGATACCATCAAGTATGAGCCTCTCACACTGCAGCAAAAGAAAGATAAAGCTACAGGAGAGATTAAGGATCTGATGAGTAGTATGTTTAATAGGATTAAGAAAAGAAAAGAAATAGATTGGTTTTCTGTGTTTTATATGAATGCATACACAGAAGTTTTCGATCCCCATACCAATTATTTTTCCCCAAAAGATAAGGAAGACTTTGATGCTAGCTTCAGTGGTAAAATTATAGGAATAGGAGCCCAAATAGCCGAGAAAAAGGGAAAACTTTTTATAGGTCCTTTGGTGATCGGTGCACCAGCATGGAAATCTAAGCAGGTAAATGAAGGTGATGAGATATTGAAAGTGAAATCCAATCCTAAAACTGAAGCAATCAATGTGGTAGGGATGCTTATAGATGAGGTTGTTCGATTAATTAGAGGGGAAAAAGGCTCTGAAGTAGTGCTGATTCTGAGGAAAAAAGATGGCGCTGTAAAAGAAGTAAAGCTTATTCGAGAGGAAGTAGAAATGGAGGATACATTTGCCAAAAGTATTGTCGTAGATGCTCCCAATGGTCAGAAGTATGGATTTATTTATCTCCCTAGTTTTAATGCTAATTTTAATGATGCAAAAGGTAGAAATGCCTCCACAGATGTTAAAAATGAGATTCTTAAGTTGAAAGCACAACATGTTAAAGGAATCATCCTCGATCTCAGAAATAATGGAGGGGGATCTCTTACTGAAGTGGTGGATATTATGGGGTTATTTATGGGGAATGGCCCGGTAGTGCAAGTAAGAAATGGAGAGGGTAAAATACAGGTTTTAAAGAATAAAAATAATGCTCCCATATGGACTGGACCTTTGGTATTAATGCAAAATGAACTTTCGGCATCCGCTTCTGAAATTTTGACAGGGGCTATTCAAGATTATGGTAGAGGTATCATCCTTGGATCTCCCCATTCCTTTGGAAAGGGTACTGTTCAGACTTTTGTTTCCCTAAACAGGTTTCTTAGCACCAATGATGATTATGGAGATTTAAAACTTACTATTCAGAAATTTTATAGAATTAGTGGTAAATCTACTCAACTGGAAGGAGTGAGATCGGATGTGCCCATGGATGACTATTTTACCTATGATGAAATAGGCGAAAAATATAATGAGCATGCTTTAGCATGGGACCAGATTAAAAGTGCCGATTATAAGCCTTTTCACAATATTGGTATAAAGGATATTGTAGAACGCAGTCGAGCGCGGATTAAAGCGAATAAAGCTTACCAATTGTTACTAGAATCTGCAAAGTGGCGCCAATCTCTCGGGAAAGAGGAAAAATTAAGCCTTAATCAGTCTCAGTTTTTCGAACTAATGAAGAGAAGAAAGCTAGAAGTGAAAAAATTTGAATCCTTAACCAACTATAGCAATAAATTACAGTTTACCCAACATCAGGATGAGGTAGTACGTATGAAAAAGGATGAGGCTTTTTCAGTAAAAAGTAAAAATTGGATTAAAAATTTAAAAAGAGATTTGTACCTGCAAGAGGCGGTGAACGTTCTTTCTGAAATTAAATAAATGAAATTTTAAAAAAGTATCAGGGTAAATTTGATTCTCTCTTAAAAACAGATTATATGCTCTATATTTTTAAAAGTCAAATCTTTGCTCAGATCTTAAGCAAAATATAATTAAAAGAATATTAAGTAATATTTAACCATATTTTTATTTAGATTTAATTTAAATAGGATATATTTGTATTTTAAATAACAATCTTGAAAAATTTAGAGTTTAATAAGCTTTGCTGTTTCCCGATGAACCAAAAAGGAATTATCGTGGGGTATGATAACCATCACATGGAAATGCCCGGTAAAATTATTGAAATAGGCCTTTTGCCTAATATAGCTTTCAAAATACTATATCAAGCTCCATTTGGGGGCCCTTTATATGTGGAGTTTGGAGAAGAGCGCTCCAGAGTTGCCCTGCGTGAAGAAGAAGCTAGATATATTATTGTGGAAGCTATAGAAAATGGAAAATAAAGTAAAATCACCCAGAATACTACTGGTGGGTAATCCCAACGTAGGAAAATCGACTCTTTTTAATCAGTTGTGCAATCGCAACCAGAAGACAGGTAACTATGCGGGGGTAACTGTAAGCAGCCTAAGGGGAGATTATATTTATAAAGGCAAAAAGGTTGAAATTATTGATCTACCCGGTTCATATAGTGTTTATCCGAGCTCGGAAGATGAAGCTATTTTTGTCAATTATTTGCTTCATAAAAAGCATGAATATGACGGGGTGTTATATATAGCAGATGCGCTTAACTTTAAAAGAAGCCTCCTTTTGTACGGACAAATCAGAGACTTAGGTATACCCATTATTATGGTGGTTAACCAAATTGATGAAGCGGAAAAACGAGGTTATCTTCTTGAAGATCACAAGCTATCAGAAGAACTCGGGGTGTCTGTTAATCTTACAAATGCTAAAAAAAATAAAGGGATAGATGCGGTTAAGGAAAGTATCTATCTTAATGAGTTTACCACTCAAGGAGCCTCTTTTTTTAAGATTCCTTTAGAGCATAAATCTAAAATAAAGGATATAAGTGCCCACACGGGAGAAAACAATGCTTATCAGGCATGGTTTCAATTGGCTTCTACATGGAAGAGAGAGAATACCAATTTTTATCATTCCTTACAAGAGTTGAGTAAAGAAATTAAGAGCATGGTTCCCAAGCGCTTGCAAACACAGGAGACCTTACGTCGATATGAGAGTATTGATAAGCTGTTAGAAAAAGTGCGGACCAAGAAAACGATGTTGAGGGATTTAATTACTGAAAAAATAGACTATCTAGCAGTCCATAAATTTTGGGGCTATATTATTTTTTCGGTTATTCTGTTAATCATATTTAATTGTGTCTTTTTTCTGGCAGAATATCCTCAAGGTTGGATAGAAGATGTATTTACATGGTTTTCTTCCCTAGTGTCAACGTATTTGCCAGAAGGCCCCCTCAATAGCCTTATAGCCGACGGAATTTTACCAGGAATAGGGGGAATTGTCGTTTTTGCTCCGCAGATTGGAATATTAATGTATTTCTTATATATCATAGAAGACACGGGTTATATGTCAAGGATCATATTCCTTATGGATAGATTACTCCGACCTTTTGGATTGAATGGAAAGAGTGTGATTCCCCTAATCTCAGGAACCGCTTGTGCGATTCCGGCCATTATGTCCGCAAGAAATATAGATAACTCCAAGGAGCGCTTAATCACCATCCTGGTAACACCTTTTATGACTTGTTCAGCGAGGTTGCCTATTTACAGTATCATTATTACCCTGGTAGTACCAGATGTGTACTTTTTAGGCATAGGTTATAGAGCGCTGGCCTTATTAGGCATGTATATATTAGGTTTTGTGACCGCCTTAGGAGCTTCATTGTTTTTAAAAACAAGAATAAAAGATACCAATAAGAGTATTTTAATTTTAGATCTGCCCGCCTATAAGATTCCTCTATGGGGTTATAATCTTAAAATGGCTTTATTAAAAGCATGGGACTTTATTACTGGTGCTGGAAAGGTAATCTTTGCCGTAAGTATTGTAATCTGGTTCCTTAGCTATTTCGGACCTCAAGATAAGTTTAATATGATCTCGGCAAAGTCCAATGTATCGTTGAACGATTCTTATTTAGCCACTATAGGCAAAAGTATAGAACCCGCCATACGTCCTTTGGGATATGATTGGAAAATGGGGGTAGGGATTTTAACATCCTTTGCTGCTAGAGAAGTCTTTGTAGGAACCATGTCTACGCTGTATTCTCTGGATGATGAAAGTGAAGATGCCCGATTGATCGATAAGATGAAGGCTGATACCCGAGAAGATGGTACTCCCTTATTTACTTTAGCTACTGGGGTTTCCATCTTAGTGTTTTATGCTTTTGCGATGCAATGTATCAGTACAGTAGCGGTGGTTTATAAAGAGACAAGGAGTAGGAAGTGGACATTTGTCCAACTAATCAGCATGTCTGTTTTGGCTTATTTGGCATCATTTTTTGTTTTTCAAATACTCAAATAATCGCATTATGATTTATTTGCAATATATCATTATAATAGGACTTTTGCTTTTTGCTTGTTTTAGGTTGTGGAACCTTTTAATCAAAAAATTTAGCAGTAAAAAGACCCATGGCTGCGACAAAAATTGTGGATGCTCATAAATCTTATGAAGCCTAAATACTTTATTTCCTATTTATTCCGTATTTTTGTATAAATTTTTAGAGAAAATTTATGTCATTAATTAAGAGTATTTCTGGAGTTAGAGGAACAATAGGAGGTAAGGCAGGCGAGAACCTGACGCCTTTAGATATTGTTAAGTTTTCATCTGCATTTGGAATCTGGCTTCAGCAGAAGTATCATAAAAAAGATCTCACTTTGGTTGTGGGCAGAGATGCCCGAATCTCTGGAGAGATTGTATCCAGGCTTTCTGCATCTACCTTACAATCCCTGGGGATTAACGTAATCGATCTAGGATTGAGTACCACGCCTACAGTCGAAATCATGGTTGCAGAACTACAAGCCGACGGCGGAATTATTTTTACAGCGAGCCACAATCCCAAAGAGTGGAATGCACTGAAGCTTTTAAATAGTAAAGGTGAATTTATCAGTGCAAAAGATGGAGAAGAAGTTTTGGAAATTGCGGAGAAAGAAGCTTTTGAGTATTCCGATGTAGACCACTTAGGAACCTATTCCAAAAACGAAGATGGAATACAGCTCCACATTAACAAAATTTTGGAACTTCCGGAGGTTTTACCCGGAATTATAAGAGAAAAAAGATATAAAATAGTAGTGGATGCCGTAAACTCTACCGGAGGAATTGCTATTCCTAAGCTATTGGAAAAAATGGGATGTGATGTGGTGAAGCTCTATTGTGAGCCCAATGGTGAATTTCCTCATAATCCGGAACCGATTAAAGAACACCTTTCCGATGTTTGCGAGGTGGTGATAAAAGAAAAGGCAGATCTCGGTATCGTGGTCGACCCTGATGTGGATCGCTTGGCCTTAGTCGATGAAAATGGACAACTTTTCGGAGAGGAGTATACCTTGGTGGCGGTAGCAGATTATATTCTGAAGAATAAAAAAGGGGTGGCTATATCCAATCTTTCTTCAAGTCGTGCTTTAAGAGATGTAGCTAAAAATCTAGAATCACAGCATTTTGCTGCTGCTGTAGGAGAGGTAAATGTAGTGAGTCTGATGAAAGAAAAAGAAGCCATTATCGGAGGAGAAGGCAATGGAGGTGTTATATTTCCTAAGCTGCATTATGGGAGAGATTCTCTTGTGGGAGCGGCTTTATTTCTAACTTATATGGCGCAACAGGGCAGATCGGCCTCCGAGCTTAGAGCGACCTATCCAGATTATTATATGGGTAAAAAGAAAATTGAACTAACACCTGAAATCGATGTAGATAAACTCCTTAAAAAAGTGGAAAAAGAATTTAAGAATGAGCAAATTTCTACGATAGACGGTGTTAAGATAGATTTTCCTACCAAATGGGTTCACCTTCGTAAATCCAATACAGAGCCTATTATACGGATTTATACTGAAGCAGATTCTCAGGAGGATGCCGATCATTTGGCAGACGATATGATCGCGAAAATAAAAAGCTTAATTTAATTGGTTATTTTGGAAATTTTTCCGAAATTCATATTATAATCAGAATATCTTTGGAAGAATTTTTTGAAAATGAAGCGGTAAAACGCTTTGAAGAAATGATAGAAAATAATGAAGAGTTGTTTTTCGATATCGAAGAATACGAGGATGTTATTTCCTATTATTTGGAGATTGGCGATTACCAATATGCAGAAGAAGCCATTAAATATGCGCAGAATCTATACCCTGATTCGGAGCGGATAAAACTTCGTAAATTAGAGTTTCTTCTTGAGAAAGAAGAAAATCTGCAAGCCAAAATACTCATACGGGAATTAGAAAATTCGGCAGATGAAGACATGGATTTCATTATCTGCTGTGCTAAATATTATTCTAATATGGGCAATCCCAGAAAGGCCATAAATCTTTGTGAAAAAGCCCTGGAAAAGGAAGAGGATGAAGATTTTATACATAATTTTATAGCCGATGAATATAAAAATCTAGACGATCCCTTTTCGGCCTTAAAGCACTATCAGATGGCTCTTAAGCACGAACCTAGCGATGAATATGCTTTAGAGAGTATAATGCTTTGCTATGCTGAAATGAATCGGACTGAAGAGGCCCTAATCTTTATCAATAATTATCTTGATAACTATCCCTTTTCGGAAATTGCATGGTATGAGTATGGAAGCCTTCATTTTAACAATAAAAATTATCAAAAAGCCATTGAAGGCTTTGATTATCTTCTTGCCATCAATCCTCATTCTGTAGCAGTGTATGCTAATAAAGCAGCCTGCTATGAGGCTCTTAACGAATGGGAAAAAGCCATTGAGACTTATATCGATTCACAAGAATATGAATTTACCAAATCGTATTCCTTTTACAAAATAGGGCAGTGTTATCAAAAGAAAGGATTGTTAATTCCTGCGCTAAATGCGCTACAGAAGAGTTTGCATGAGGACCCACAGTTTCATCTTTCTATGATGGCGATTTCTGATATATATGAAGAGTTGGGCAATTTAAATGAGGCTGCACACTTCGCTTTGGAAGCTTCCCGATTAAGTGAAAACAACTTGGAAATTCAAAAAAAACTCGCTTTTTTATACATTAGTTTAGGAAAACTGGAAGAAGCTCTGATCTGTCTAAAAAAAATGGTCGAAACAGAACCCGGAAGGTTTTACAACTGGTATGCATACGCAGAAGTACTAATGTTAGTAGGCGATTACGACAAAGCCGAACAAAAGCTTAAGATTGCATTAAAAAGACATCAGAGGGCTGAATTGTATTACCAATTAAGCAATTGTTATTTTAATTTGAAACGGGATAAAGACGCAAGATTAGCTTTGGAACAGGCGCTAAGCCTTAACCCTTCTATGATCCAAGATATGCAGACAAAATATCCCTATATTGATGCAGAGATAAAAAAAGAGCAGTCGCAGACAAAATAAAGTTTAGCGATAATAAAGCTTAGCAAACTCTACCACTTCGTTTAGACGATAAAGATTGTTCAGGCTCAAATAAGCAAACAAAATAATCAAAACACACCACAGAGCCGAAAGTATTTTTGGCTTTGTTTTTTGGCTGTAAAAAAGCCAACCCAACAACATGGGAACTATAAATATAAAATGACCACCATAAATATAAGCCGTATGTAAACCAAACTTTAGAATGCAGTGGATGACGATATCGCAAAAAAGGGAGAGTCCTAGCATATGTACCAGTTTATTTTTGTAATTGGCAACGAGACTCCAGATTACAAGGCAGGTTAAGACGCTTAAGAACAAATAAGGTACCCATAGCGAATAAACATCCATAAACAAGGCTTTATATTGAAAACCTATTTTAGAGTGATAATCTCTTATGGTAAAGCTTGGGAAAAGTATGTTTCCGCCCCAAAACCAAGACGCTATCATATCCCAGAGTGGAGTAACTTTAGGTTTTGAAAATTTTTCGTATTGAGAAAAAGTTTGCTCAACAATGGTATGCAATTTAAAATCCAATCTCCATAAGTACAACAAAAAGAAAGCGCCTATTGAAACTAAGCATCTAATGAAGGCAGAGACAATATTGCTCCATTTTTGGAAGAGCCTATTTTCTAGGCATATGGGGATATAAACTTTTGCCAGGTTGGTGATGGTAAGTCCTCCGATAAAAATAGCGAAGCCCGTGAGTGGGAGAGTGGTCATTTTCTTTTCTTGGGTTATATTTAATGCGGAGAAATAATTGAAAAAAACCAATAGAAAGAGAGAATAGGTATAAGTTTCAGGTGTAAAAGAAAGAATAATAGGAGTCGTAAAAACACTGAAAAACAATACTAAAAATAAACTTATCCAAAGAGGAAGGCTAATAATATTTCGCAAGTATTTGTACAAGTGCAATAGGGAAAAGGATACCGCTGTAGCACTACAGAATACAAGGCTTATTCTAAAGGAGGCATCTTTTTTCCCTCCGGACACTGTAAGTGCTACTTCTCGGATTAAGTCGAATAAATACTTCGAAAAAGGATGACGCTCCCATCCGCCTCCAGTAGTCACAATAGAATAATTATCTAAACTAAAGTAAGCATCCCAGGGGATACGTTCATCATATATTAAACGAAACTCCTTAGCGATAAACCCTCCAAATGACAGGTAGGCAGTCATAAAAAAAAGCAAGATCCCTACTTCCATATAGGAGGAAGGAAATACAATTTTAAAGAAATGGGCAAATTTTGTTTTCAAAGTTTAAAAATAAGATGTAAAGATAGTTTATAACTACAAATTAACCCCATAAAGGGAGGAATAAACCTCGCTCTTCTGGGGAGAATTCTTCCATGTGTTGGTTTTAGAAAACGCACTTATAGATATTCTTATCAAAGAGATGATTTCGTGTAATGATTTGTAACAAAAAGAAGGTTTAGGTGACTTATATAAATGAGAATTAAATCGATAAAGAATGAAAAAAATAGCCTTTCTTTTTATATTTACATGGGGGATTATCGTTACAGCACAGGTAGCGGCCCATAGGTTTGTTTATGAAATGACCTATAAACCTAAAAAAGGTTCCGACTCACTTGATAGAGAACTCATGGTATTGGATATTTCGCCTAACAAATCTATTTATCAGGATTACACCAAGGTAGAGCAAGATTCTATTTATCAGGAGCGGTTTGAGAAAATGAGAAAATCGGGTATTTTTGATCCAGATTTCAGTAAAAATATGAAATCTCCTAAAATCTCGTATGTCATACATAAGCATTATCCGTCCATGAAGGTACAGTATATAGAAATGATAATGTCTGTAGAAAAAGCATCTTATATTTCTTATTCCGAAGAGCTTAAATTTAACTGGAAGATTGATTCTGAGCAAACTAAAATCGGGGATTATCGTGTACAAAAGGCGACTACGGAATTTGGGGGCAGACGATGGACGGCCTGGTTCAGTACAGACTTTCCCTTTCAGGATGGGCCTTATAAATTTAATGGATTGCCAGGGCTTATTATAAAAATTGAAGATGAAGGTAAAAACTACTCATGGGTATTACAGGCCAATAAAAAGTTATCCGATTATCAAGAACAAACTTACATTGAAAAGTTTTTTATAAAAAATGCCGTACCCAAAGACCTTCCAAAAGAGAAGTTTTACAAAATATTTAATGCTTACAAAAAGGATCCTTTTGGTGCTCTTCGGTCGTATATAACACCAGAAATATTAAATCGTAAATTGCCAGGAACCAATAAATCTTTTGGTGATATGATAAAGGATCAGGATAAAATGTTGCGTAAACTCTATAGCATTGATAATCCCATAGAGTTGTTTTAAGATACTGGCGAAATATTGAATAAATTCTAGAGATCTCAGGATTGACTAAAAAGAGCGATAAGATCACTCAAAGTTATCTTATCGCTCTTTTCTTTTAGTATATGTAGTAACCGGGTTTATTTAATTTCTACACATCCGACTCTTCCGCCAGCATTTCCAGTGGGTTGGGTATGGAAATCATCGGCCCCAGAATGTATAATAAGCCCGTGATTTAAAATATTTTTAGATACATCATTACAACCTATACACCATTTATCGGTTTTAAAGCTAAGATCTGCATTTCCTTGAACATCTGCCGTAAGGTTGCCAATATCTCCCATATGGAAATGTTCAGATTCCCATTTTCCGTGGTCGTTGCCAGCAGGATTCCAGTGTCCACCAGTAGAGGTAGCGTCTGCGGCAGAGCAATCCGCTTTATCATGTATATGTACGGCATGTTCCCCTGGTGTTAGCCCTGTGACTGCAATATCCATCATAACGGTATTTCCTTTTTGTTTGAAACTTACCTTACCGCCTGTGGAAGTATCACTTTTCGGTAGAATAACATAATTTACCTCCTTAGAGGCAGCACAGGAAGCTAACATTAAAGCCCCCATAAGACCTAAGGAGAATAATTTTAAATTTTTCATAAGGTTATATTTTTATTTTAAAGGTACAAAACTTTCGGTAATTACTTTTAAATATTGAAAATTAACCCCCATATAGTTTTTTTGTAATAGAGCTGGATTTGTTTTTTTTGGGATATAAATCAATTAAGATGCAGCTAAGATTATTCTTTAATTTTTGTTCTTTTCTCTAACACCATTATGGGTTGTTATATCCCTAAAGGAAAAATATCAGAATGGGAATCCTAATCTGTGCTCAAGTGAGTATAGAAGATAAGAATACTTTTAATAGGATATCTTATCGCCAAAAATTTTGAGGTGAGAGAACTAAATATAGGTTTATTCTTTACTTTCAATAAAAACAACAAAATGCTTATTTGTGAACATATTAAGTTGCCAATATTATTTATTTCCATTTAAAGTAAGCCATCTTATTTCAATGTTAAACCTATGTTGGAAATAGGAGTAATAAAGAAGTGGACAGAGTTTCAGAATAGTGTTTAAGATGTAGTTATTATGATTTTCGAAAGCATGATTTCAAACTTATTTCAGTCGAGTAGAAAATTCAGATGAACTTTTCCGTTGGAATAAAGCAAGTCAATTAGCTTTTGGCTATAATATTATGTAATTAGAATGGGCTAGATTTTTTAATCTATGGTGTTTTTATCAACATCTCGATGTTTTTTATATTCAGGCTACCGGCTATAGATGTTCAAATATCATCATCATGATGAACAAATGCAAAAAATACAAAAGACAGAATTCTCAGGATTGAAGTTTCTTATAAAGATTAATAAATTACCCAATAAATATAGCCTCAAAGCATTATATAATCTTAGGTGATTAAAGACTATAAGGTTTAATATAAAGGTTGTAATTTTCTCTTTTTGGACAATAAAGATGCACTGTTTTTTTCTTTATTTGTATTAGTGGAAGAAGAATGTGTAGAATAGGCTGAATATTGAGGGTGCTAGTTTTTTCTGAATAGGATAAAAACTTCCAGAAACTTCTGGTCAAAACCTTTTTTATGGGGTATCATGGAATATAAAAAACACAAGATATGATGAATTTATCATAAGTCGAAAAAATAGTATACTTATAAGACGGCAGAGTGTAATTTTTGGTAGGGGTTTCTCACTCGGATAATTGGCGAGCAATATCCTGTACTTCGATTAATTTTTTTTGCTAAATCATTAGTTGATAGTGAATATGAATTATACCAAAAATATTCATACTTTGCCGGTTTATAAAATTAATTTTCAATTTTCAGCCTCCCTTTGCGATCATTCTGGGCAGAGGCCAGACAGGTAAAATCAAAGCCTGATTAACACGAGAATGTTTTTTTAAGAAACAAATGAAATTAAATTTTATATTTAATCAAAAGACATAAACTATGAAATATTATCCTTTTTTAATAGGCTTGGGGCTTGTCTCTACGCAGATTTTGTACGCACAAGCCACCGAATCAGCTTCTCTTAATGGACAAATGGCAAAAAAAATTTTTGCGCTTCCCACTCATTGCATTCAGCAGGAATATCCTAATAAACTCGGACAGGTTATCGGGGAGGCTGCAGACCTTAAAACACCTCGCCAGTTAAGGCCTATTTTTTATGGATGTTTCGATTGGCACTCATCGGTTCATGGCTTTTGGTCTATCGTGGTATTATTGAAGAAATATCCGCATCTCGATCAGACCGGACAGGTTAGGAAGATTCTTAATCAGATGATTACTCCTGAAAATGTAGAGCGGGAAGTGGCCTTTTTTAAAGATAAAAAAAATGATACTTTTGAGCGTACTTACGGATGGTCGTGGTTGCTAAAGCTTCAAGAAGCACTTTATGGGTGGGCGGATAGAGATGCAGAGCGTTGGCATATAACATTAAAGCCTTTGGAGGCACAAATCATAGAAGGCTATAAATCTTACCTGCCTAAACTTTTGTATCCTATTCGCACAGGGCAGCACGATAATACAGCATTTAGTCTTTCCTTGACTTTAGAGTATGCACGCAGGGTTCAGGATAAAGATTTTGAAAGCCTTATTATCGCTACCTCTAAAAGGTTATTTCTAAATGATATAAATTGTAATATGGCCTATGAGCCAGGGGGAAATGATTTTCTCTCTCCTTGCCTTGAAGAGGCATTATTAATGAGCAAGATTTTACCTGCCTCAGAATATAGAACTTGGCTCAATCATTTTATGCCTCAATTATTTTATAGGAACTTTAAGCTAAGCCCAGGACGGGTATCCGACAGCTCCGATGGAAAGTTGGTACACCTTCATGGGCTTAATTTTAGTCGGGCGGTTTGTTTGAATAGTATAGCAAATGTTCTTCCAGAACTTGAATATCTTAGAAAAATAGGAAAGCAGCATTTTGAACATTCTTTTAGCAGTGTTTTTAATAGCGACTATATGGGGAGTCATTGGCTAGGAACATTTGCACTTTATGCGATATTAGAGTAAATAAATAATATGCATAAAGTCTATGTGGAGATTATCAGCCTAAGCTTTTAAGATCTCCATATCATAGCATGAATTCTCCTCTGAGCTTATCGTTTTAAATTTTATACATTAAAAAATCGGAGTATTCCTGTGAGATGTAGTTGAGGATTTAAGGGGGTATAAATAAGAAAAAAACACCAGTTTTTAAGACTTTTAGATTTAAAAATATGTTTATATTAACCCGTGGTTCATTTAGGATAAAAAAAAGGGAGCTGCTCATTATTAAATAAATACCTAAATTTAATAGTCTAACAAACGATTAAATATGAACAGCTTTACCGCAAATTATGAAAAAATATTAGAGATACTGATAACAATTGAGAGTAAAATGAATTTTTTAAATCAAATCCGCA
>NZ_JAAABJ010000558.1 GCF_009904105.1 Elizabethkingia argenteiflava
CCAGATACATTAGCTTCATCAGTGCCTGTTCTGAAGGAAAAGCACCTTTAGTTTTGGTGATTTTGCGTATCTGGCGATGTACCCCTTGAATTGGATTGGTAGTATATATGATTTTTCGTACTACCTCATCGTACTCGAAGAATGCAGAGAGATTTAACCAATTGTCCAGCCAGGATTTGCAGGTCAGGGGATATTTTTTTGCCCACTTTTCTTCAAAGGCAAGCAGCCTTTGATATCC
>NZ_JAAABJ010000559.1 GCF_009904105.1 Elizabethkingia argenteiflava
CAAAGAGAAAATCTGCTGGCAAAGCATTTACTATTATTTCAATAAATGGATCAAAGACGGCTCTTTCAGAAAGGCTTGGATAGGTCTTTTGCTTCTTAATAAAAGAAAATTGGATATGTCAAGCCTTCAGTTGGACGGCAGCCACACCCCAAGCCTAATGGGAGGTGAAAAGCTAGGCTATCAGGGTAGAAAAAAGGCAAAAACCACCAACAGCATTTTTCTGTGTGATAACCAGGGACAAATGTTGGCAATGGGAAGTCCAAAAAGTGG
>NZ_JAAABJ010000560.1 GCF_009904105.1 Elizabethkingia argenteiflava
AACCTAAGATTGTGCCCAAACGCCAGCTAATCATTACCGATGAGCTGGAAGGTACTATCTTATCGATGTACGCTATGGGAGTGAGTACCCGAGCAATGGGGGATTATGTTCAGGAAATGTATGCTATAGAGATTTCTCCTGCAGAGATATCCCGTATTACCTATAGTGTACTACCCGCGGTTCAAGAATAGAGAAACCGTCCTCTTGAAACCGTCTATCCATTTATATTTCTGGATTGTATGTTTTTCAAGGTAAGGGTGAATGGTGCTGTTGACACCCGTGCGATCTATAATATCCTCGGGGTTGATATCGCAGGA
>NZ_JAAABJ010000060.1 GCF_009904105.1 Elizabethkingia argenteiflava
TCTGTTTAAATTTTGTTCAATAAATGTTTTATAGCGGCCACTTTAACCATTTCTTCTGCATTTTCGATTAGCAGTTCATAAATTCGGCATAGTCTTCGATCGTTATCAAACCAAGCAAATGTTCTTTGAATAATCCATCTTTTATGGATAGGCTGAAAATTCTTTTTTTGCTTATCAGGCCTTAAAACAACCTGAATAATGTATCCAAACCCCTTTTTTACCAGATCTACTATTTCCCCACGATAACCACCATCA
>NZ_JAAABJ010000561.1 GCF_009904105.1 Elizabethkingia argenteiflava
ACAGACAGCTTTTTTGATCTAGATCGCTCCGGAATAAAGTATTGCTAAATTAGGATAGTTTTTTTATCTTTATTAAAAAAACAATGTATTGTCCAAAATGTAATGAGTCTGATAAAATATAAAACGTTATTGTCTTGAATCTTCAAAGATACAATTGTAAATTTTGTGGATTTAATTTTTCGGTATATAAATAGGGGGTGAATATTCAAAACCAATCAAATTAAAGCGTTTCAACTTTATCTTGATGGCTTGGGCTTTAGATCAATCGGCAGGATTTTATACGTTAGCTATGTCACTTTTTTGAATTTGATTCGTTGTTTTGGTAAAGAAGTACAATCATTGCAATGTGATTCTAAGGTAATAAAAGTGGTAGAGTTAGAT
>NZ_JAAABJ010000562.1 GCF_009904105.1 Elizabethkingia argenteiflava
CATGAGTATGTTTTTTTTAGATTCAAAAGTACGTTTGTATTTTTATATTTTTTCATCATATCATCATTATGGATAAATATCCTTGGTATTTCAAAATCAACTTACTGAGTAAGTTTTAAATAATTTTCTTTTTTAAGAAATCGTAATAAATTTCTCTTTCTTACTTTGTGTTTTTTACTATTTCAAATGAATAATATCTATTCCAATTTTTC
>NZ_JAAABJ010000563.1 GCF_009904105.1 Elizabethkingia argenteiflava
ACAACACAAAATGGAGAAGATAGCAAGTGATCACTGGAAAAGCTACCAAAGCATTGTTGCTAAAGAGAAGCATCTTCAGACAAAAGCAGAAACATTTACCGTAGAAGCTTATAATAATTTGTTTAGGTATTTTTTAGCAAGAATGAGAAGAAAGTCCAATGCTATTCTAGAAAAATAGAAATGCTCAGATGAGCGATACTTCTATTAATGCACCATCGTAATAAAAGCACTATCTGTATTTGATTATCAATACCTTATCAAGAACAAAAAACAAATAGAGAATTCAGGTTTTTAACCAATGAGATTGAGATTTCAGTTAAGGAAGTTCTCATTATGATCTTACACAATGGGATATTCAAGTATTTTCCAAATTCATGAAAAAAGAACTGAATTTAAGCCTTTTGTTTCTGTAAATAAGAATAAAATTGAAATAATAATAGTGGCTATAGTACAGCCATGTTTTTGCATATTTATAAAAGAGCCAATATGGGGGCTACAAAATGAGCAAATAATCTGCAGCAATAGATTTAAGGAATGTGCTAATTTAAATTTTAATTCTTTTGCCTCCTGTATATCGCAAAAAGTATCCAAAATATATGTATAAAAAATGAAAAGAATTTTATTCCGAATAGGACGATCTATCTGGGGTAGTTTTTTTATTTTTGAAGTATGAACCAAAAGGGCAAGCTTCTTATCTCCATTGTCGGACCTACCGGTATAGGTAAAACACGTTTAGCGATCCAAATCGCACAGTACCTACAAACTGAAATTGTTTCGTGTGATGCTCGGCAGTTTTTTAGAGAAATGCCTATTGGTACGGCTATGCCTGATGATGATGAGCTGGCGGCAGCCCCTCATCATTTTATTGCAAATCTCAGTATTCAGGATGAATATTCTATCGGGAAATATGAAAAAGATGCCTTGGAAAAATTAGAAGTCCTTTTTCAGAAACATAATGCAGTTGTTTTAGTAGGGGGATCTGGAATGTATGAAAAGGCGGTTGTAGAGGGGTTAGATCGTTTACCAGAAGCACAGCAAATACATATACGTAAGCTAGAAGAGCTATTAGAGAAAGAAGGCCTTACTAAATTACAACAACTTTTGAAAGAAGCCGATCCTGAGTATTTTAAAAAGGCTGATATTGAAAACCCTCGCCGTTTATTTCGAGCGTTGGATATTTATTGGCAAACCGGAAAACCCTATTCTCATTTTTTAAATTCCTTAAAACCTAAACGAGATTTTAAGATATTAAGAATTGGAATCGATGCCCCCCGAGATGTTTTATATCAACGTATTAATCAGCGAGTAGATATTATGATGGATAAAGGGCTACTGGAGGAAGTAAAAAAACTGTTTACTTTTCGTAAAAAAAGAGCCTTACAAACCGTCGGCTATACAGAGTTATTTAAATATATAGCAGGAGAGTGGACACTAGATTTTGCGGTGGAAGAAATCAAGAAAAATACGAGGCGTTATGCAAAGCGACAACTTACCTGGTATAGAAAATCCGAAAACATTCATTATTTACCGCTGGGCTATACTCAGTATGACCTTGAGCTCTTGTTGGCTCAAGAGATGTAATAGATTCGCTTTTTTTATTGGTTATCGAGGGTGGATCAGCCGTGATATCAATAAAAAATAATCTTCTTTTTGCCATAAAAAGGAATGTTGTATTCTTTTCTAATTTTTTTGCATTTATTGGTTCGGAGCATTGAAAAATCTGTATTGTCGGAGAAGTTGTTCACGCTGTTAATTAGACTTGCCTGATGAGCAGAAAACCAGATTAATTTGACTGTGTATTCATCATGGATAAGGAAAGATGCTTAGGCAGATCTTTTATGGCTAACTCATTATAATTTGTTATCCTAATGTAGTTATAAAAATATAGCGTCTCTCATTTCTGAATTCAGTTTCTTTTGAAAGGATGGTACTCCTGGTAAAAGCACCATCCACTTCCTTATAGATTGTTGTTATAAATTTTATTTTTGGAGTTCTTTTACAATTTGTTGATCCAAAGTAGCAAAGGTAATAGGACCTTGATTATCATTCATCGTTGAAAATTTATTAAATAGTATGCGGTTCACAGCATTGTTGGGTAGATTTTGGAATCTATTTGTAAACTCCCCCATAAATAGTACGACTATAATTTAGACAAAAAGTTTAAATTTAGGATTATATATTATGAAAAAGAAACAATTCAGTGCGAATCAGATTTCCAGTATTTTGAAAGAATTCGATA
>NZ_JAAABJ010000061.1 GCF_009904105.1 Elizabethkingia argenteiflava
CTTTGTTTGTTATGGCAAAGTCAAACGAAGATACACCGCTGCTCAAGCAGTATTTTTCCATAAAGGCGCAGCATCCGGAGGCCATCCTGCTTTACAGGGTGGGGGACTTTTATGAGACCTATTCCGATGATGCGGTGCTGACCAGCAAGCTGATAGGGCTTGTTCAGACCAGACGGTCCAACGGTGACAAGGGCGACGTTCCTATGGCGGGATTTCCGCATCACGCACTTGATACCTATCTTCCGAAACTTGTCAGCCTCGGTTACAAGGTTGCCATATGCGACCAACTCGAAGACCCGGCCACGGCCAAAACCAAGCTTGTACAACGCGGTGTCACCGAGATAGTTACGCCCGGGGTTGCTTTTGGCGAGGCTATGCTGACCCAAAAAGAACACAATTATCTTGCAGGACTTTGCTTCAACGGAGACTCCGTAGGCGTGGCTTTTCTCGACGTCAGCACCGGAACTTTCCAGCTTTC
>NZ_JAAABJ010000564.1 GCF_009904105.1 Elizabethkingia argenteiflava
CAAGGTTTAGCCACGAGAATTGCTTCAAAAATAAGCGCTTTTACAATGATTCAGTATCTGAATTTTTTCGTCTTCAAAAGAAAGCTAAACAAAATAAAAGTTAATTTCGGCTAAATGCACAACAGGTTAATAATAATATAAAAACAGTTTCTTTATCTGAAACTTATAGTGTACAGGTACCTGCACAAACAAAGTCTGTACTAACATTTAATGCGATGAACCATAAGGTTAGAGTTCCATATACTGCAACATTAAGAGGCAAAAGAACACAGAAACTAATCAAAATTGGTGTTTTTTTTGAAGCAGTAGATTATACTGCATCTACTTTAAGAGTTGAAAATTATCCTCTTAATAGTAATAAACTAATAAGTACATCTTTTATAAAATAAATATCTAAATAGATATAGTCTTTTATAAAATATTTAGAAAACCATTCTGTAAAAATGAATGGTTTTTTTTATTTTCGTAAGGTTTATATTTTTAAACTCCATAATGATAAAATAGGCTTTACATGAAATTAAAACAAACGGCAGCCTTGTTAGTGGCACCTTTATTGATGAATGCGCAGAATGTGATGACACCAGAAAAAATGTGGGCATTGGGCAAGTTTTCGGTGCAGGCTGTAGCTGCGGATCAGTCTTCTTTGATTTATAACGTAGGGGTAACAGACCTTAAAACAGAAAAAACAAAAAACAAATCCTATTTTCTGGATCTACTGACGTCTTCTACAACACCAGTAGATTTCGGTAAAAAAAGCCTTATACAATGGGATGATAATGGAATTTATGCTCAAGAGGGAGGGCTAATTTATATTTCTAGAGATAAGGGCCATACTTGGACAGCCTATTACAGGATAGGGAAAAATGCAAAAAATATTGTAGTGTCTCCCGACGGAAAAAAGATTGCTTTTAGCCGTGAGGTGCATATAGAAAATATTTTAGGGAAGGATAAATACAAAGATACCCCCAATACTAGTGCACAAATCTATACTGATCTGAACAATCGTCATTGGGATACTTGGTATGAGGGGCGCATGTCCCATGTATTTATCGTCAATGTTTCTGAAGAGGTATCCCAGGCGAAAGATTTATTGAATGGAAAAAAAATAATGGTTCCTCAGCAACCTTTCGGAGGCAAAGAAGATTTTATATGGAGTCCGGATAGTCAACACCTGCTCTATGTAACCAAAGAAAAATATGGGGCTGAATATGCCCAAAGTACCAATACCGATATCTTTGCCTATCATCTTGTAAATGGACATACAGAAAATATCACTCAAGGTATGAGTGGCTATGATCTCAACCCCAAATTCAGTCCCGATGGAAGATATCTTGCTTGGCAGAGTATGAAAACAGAGGGATATGAATCGGATAAAAACGACATTATAATCCTGGATTGGCAGACTAAAAAGAAAACCAATCTTACCAAAGAATGGGATGAAACAGTGGATGGCTCTTTCTTTTGGGCGAACGACTCCAAGACTATTTATTTTAATGCGGCTTACAGAGCGGTTCAGCAGCTATTTAGCTTGAATATTGAAAATACAAAAATTACGCAAATTACCAAAGAACAGTTCGATGTTAATGGGATTTTTGCACAAATAAAATCGGATTTACTAGTAAGCAGAACAGATTTCAACCATAGTGAAGAATTATTTAAAGTTTCCATCAAAACGGGTGATTTTAGTCCCATAACCCACATTAACCGCGATAAATATGCTTCCATTACGCCTAGCAAGAGCGATCTAAAGATGGTGAAAACCTCTGACGGTAAAGAAATGGGAGTATGGTTTATCTATCCCCCTAATTTTAATCCGCATAAGAAATATCCCACTTTATTATATTGTCAAGGCGGACCACAATCAGCTGTTACTCAATTCTTTAGCTCTAGATGGAACATGGCTTTAATGGCGGCTCAGGGTTATATTGTCGTGGCGCCTAACAGGCGTGGAATGCCCGGATGGGGTGTAGAGTGGAATGCCGCTATTAGTAAAGATTGGGGTGGGCAGCCCATACGCGATTATTTATCAGCAGCAGACTTTGCAAAAACCTTGCCTTATGTAGACGGAAACAGGATGGGAGCTGTCGGAGCTAGTTATGGAGGATATTCTGTGTTTATGCTAGCGGGAATGCATGAAAACCGATTTAAGACCTTTATCGCTCATGATGGCCTTTTCGATATGAAATCATGGTATGGTACCACAGAAGAGCTTTGGTTTGCCAACTACGAATTAGGGGGCTCCTACTGGGAAAACCCCAACGCGCCTTCCTATACCACATTTAATCCCAGTAATTATATTAACAAATGGAATAAGCCTATTATGATTGTACAGGGGGGGCTTGATTTTAGAGTTCCTTACGAGCAGGGACAACAGGCTTTCCAGGCAGCGAAATTAAAAGGCTTAAAAGTAAAAATGTTGTATTTTCCAAATGAAAACCACTGGGTACTTCACCCTCAGAACGCTCTGGTGTGGCAGAGAGAATTTTTTGAATGGCTAAAAGAAACACTTTAATATGAGTTTATTGATTATCATTATTGCAGTTACAACAATCATAAGTCTAAAAGGATTCAACGATCCAAGCTTTTTTTCTAAGAATATGTTTCAGGTACAGGCGATTCAAAAGAGAAAAGAATATGCACGTTTAATCACCTCCGGATTTTTACATGCAGATTTTACGCATCTGTTGTTTAATATGTTGACTTTATATTTCTTCAGTGGACTGGTTATAGGCTATTTAGGAGCAATAGCTTATTTAATTATTTATATAGCATCTATAGTGGGCGGCAACCTCTTTAGCTTATTTATTTATAAAAATAAGCCTGGCTATTCAGCTATAGGAGCTAGTGGAGGTGTTTCTGGTATTTTATTCGCTGCTATTGCGATGAACCCCTATATGGAAATAGGAATTTTATTTATTCCTATACCCATTCACGGTTATATTTTCGGGGCTCTATATTTCGGATATTCTGTATATCTAATGCTCAATCCTAAGCAATGGGACAATTTGGGGCACGCCGCCCACTTGGGCGGCGCTGCTGTGGGCTTAGTATATGCCCTGCTCAGCTACCCCGAAAACACCTTGGAACATATTTTCCAAATCCTTATCATGTCTTTACCACTTTTGTATTTAGGATTTAAATTATTGTCTAAAAAAGGAAATCTATGATAGAAAATTAACAAATATAAATACTAGCTAGGGGAACACAATCAAAATGATTGCAATCTGTTTTGAAAATGCACTGTTAGGAAGCTTCATCTTTATTAACAAGAACCTCGCTAAGTTATTATTACTGAAAATCTGCGTTTTATAAAAATAGGAGGTAAAAAGAACAAAAGGAATTTGTGAAAAACAAAAAAAGCCATATCTTTGCACCACCAAAATAATAGCTGTCTATTGTTGCTTTTGAAGCCAAATACAGGCTTAAGGCAATATGATAGAATAAGTAAAATTTGGTAGATTTAAAGATCCGGTAGTTCAGCTGGTTAGAATGCCGCCCTGTCACGGCGGAGGTCGCGGGTTCGAGTCCCGTCCGGATCGCAACTGCAGAATCAAAGTAGTGCAAAAAGCTTTAAAACATCTGTTTTAAAGCTTTTTTTGTTTTATGCCTTTTCCAAAAGGAGCTAAAAAGCCACAAGGTGAAAGTGACCTATTCAGTGACCTTTTGAAAGGTGACTAAAAAGGTCACTGAAAAGTAAGGAAAAGTCCTGCTCATGGGCCTATTCAGAAATTGAACATCTTGTGGGAAGTTTTTAATGAGTTTATGTTTAAAATTTTTAAAAACGGCACAAAATGAACAAGACATTCAATCTGCTTTTTTATCTCAAAAAGGCCAAAATCAATTCTAAGGGATATGTTCCCATTTATATGAGATTAACAATTGATGGCAAAATCTCTGAGATTAGTACAAAGCTTACTGTTTTACCTTCGAAATGGAACTCTCAAGCTCAAAGTGTGAAAGGATCTTCAGAAGAATGTAAATCGCTTAATTTTTATCTTAAAACATTTGAACAGAAAGTTTATGATACCTATCATACACTAATAAGGGAAAGTGAACCGGTAAGCTGTGAAATTCTTAAGAACAGACTATTGGGCAGAGATAAAAAAAATCGAATGCTGATACCAATATTTCAGGATCATAATAACAGAATGGAGAAGTTAGTAGGGAAGGAGTTTGCTAAGGGAACCTTAACCCGTTATAAAACCTGCTTCAGTCATACCAAAGAATTTTTGCAGTGGAAATATGATATTTCTGATATTGATATCAGGAAAATTAATTATGCCTTTCTCAATGATTTTGAATTTTTTCTACGAACTGAAAAACTCTGTGGTAACAATACAGCCGTAAAGTATGTTATGAACTTTGGGAAGATCATCAGAATTTGCTTGAATCATGGTTGGTTGGAAAAAGATCCATTTATGAATTATGATTCAAAATTTGATGAAGTAACAAGAGTATTTCTTAATGAGCATGAGTTAGAAAAACTTTCTACCAAAGATTTCGAAAATATGAGGCTATCATTGGTCAGAGATATCTTTTTATTCAGTTGCTTTACAGGGTTGGCATATATTGATACTCAAAAATTAACTACCAACAACATCAATATTGGATTAGATGGAACTCGATGGATTTTTACCAAACGACAAAAAACGAAAACAACCTCTAACATTCCATTGCTTGTCCAAGCAGAATGTATCATTGAAAAATATAAGAATCATCCAACCTGTATAAATAGTGGAAGATTACTTCCTATTCTCAGCAATCAAAAAATGAATGCCTATCTAAAAGAAATTGCCGATGTGTGTGGTATTAATAAAGAATTAACCTATCATATTGCACGTCATACCTTTGCAACAACAATTACTTTGTCAAATGGAGTTCCCATTGAGAGCGTAAGTAAAATGCTGGGGCACAAAAATATTAAAACAACTCAGCATTATGCGAAGATTCTGGATAGTAAAGTTAGTGAAGATATGACTTGTTTAAAGCAAAAATTTCTTGATAAAATTGTTTAATTTGTTTTTCGAATGAGTTACTTTCTTTAAGTTGCGAGTGGGAAATAATTAATTAATATTATAGCTATAAAGATAACAGTCTAAATTAATTCTTTACTTTATGTAGTATATGTGGTCATGGATTTTGGAGAGAATAAACTTAAAATAAGACATTTTACATTATAAGATGATATTTTGGGTAATATGTCTTTAACTTACTGAAACAAACTATTATAATTGTCCGTTTAAGAGAGAAAATACAAAAGAAATGAATAAGGGAAAATATTTTTTTAAAAAATGTATTTATTTGTATATCATTTAATTATATGAATTATTGAATTAAAAATTCAATAATAAGTAATAAATGTATTTAGTTATTTGTTTTTTTTATATTTTAGCAAAAAACGCAAATCATAGAACACAAATGATGAATGCTTAAAAAATGACTTAAAGTTTCTTATTGATAATCTCGTTTTTTCTTAAAATATGACTGAATTACATATATAATGTGATTTAGAATGTAAAACTGTAAGAGGCTGTTTAAATTTGTGTAGAAAATTTTGTTAGGAAGGTTTTCAGAAGTTGGATATTTGGAAAAAAAGGAATGAAATACCCAACTGATCTAACTGAAAACCAATGGCAATATATAAAGAAAGCGCTGAATCTGAAAGATAGAAAGCGAAAACATCCTTTGATCCTGATTTGGAATGCGTTAATGTATCTGATAAAAACAGGCTGTCAATGGCGTATGCTGCCAAAGAACTTTCCGAAATGGCAATTGG
>NZ_JAAABJ010000565.1 GCF_009904105.1 Elizabethkingia argenteiflava
ATACGATTTTAAATTTTACTTGTTTTAAGGCTTCATTTTCTCTTTTCTTTTTTCCAACGGTGTAAACCTTGGTGATGGAATCAGTTCGGTGGCTGGCTGCTATTTTAGCGAGATTGATCTCCTCGTCACTGGCTTGGTCTAGTTTGTCTAAAAATAAATGCTTCAAAGAGTAAAAATCTTCCGTAACTTTTATTATTTTGCCGTCCTTGTCTTTTATTTTGTTAGAACTCTTTATTAATCTGTGCCAACGCTTTGTAATCTGGTAGGGCTGTATAGGCTTATCTCCAGGCTTTAATCCTTTAGAAAATAAATAATCCTTCTGTGATTTGCACATGTCTAAGATCTCCCTCCAATAGGGAACGGCTTGAGGTAAAATAATTTTTATAGTTTCAATATATTCCCTTCCTTTTTGAATGGTTACTTTGTATTCCTGATCGAGTAAATTAACATCTTTCTTTTGTAGCCTGAATAATTCTGAGGTTCTGGCTCCGGAAAGGAAGAATATTTTAAAATATCGGAAGAAATCGGGGTAGTTCTCTTGGATATAATCATGTACTATTTGATATTTTTCATCCG
>NZ_JAAABJ010000566.1 GCF_009904105.1 Elizabethkingia argenteiflava
CCGCCTTTTGCTGTTCTTGCCTTTCTTGACAATAACCAGATTTTCCGACAGACTGATATCTTCTTTGTTCATGTCTCAGATCTCCTGTAATCTGAGTCCGCAGCCATAACCGATATATAGTATTGTTTTTTCCTGTAAATCAGCTGCTTTATAGAGTTCTTGTATTTATTCCTGGCTAAAGATAAAACGCTGCGGTTTTTCGGTAGGATTTTTAAATTTTAAATGGGATGCAGTACTTTTTTTCAGTTCTCCGATTTCTAACAGATATACTAAATATTGTTGCAGGTTAAGCATATTATCGTAAAC
>NZ_JAAABJ010000567.1 GCF_009904105.1 Elizabethkingia argenteiflava
ACCGTGCGCTTCAACCAAAGAGAGACTTTGTAAATAATATTCACGCGACTGGAGGCATCAGAAGTATATATATCCCGTGCCCGCATGGATTGCGGCTCATGCTCGGAGGAAATCGTAGATATGGTAGAGGCTCATTGCAGGCATTTTTATATTCGTGCCAACAGATGCTCTTCTTTCTACGATTCCATGTTTGCCTTAACTGGATGGAAAACTGTTGAAATCAACGGTATTGAATTTGAGCTGAATTCCATCCTTGTTGAGAAATGGAAAGGAAAACCGTATCGTCTTGTCATACAGAGACAAAGGCGA
>NZ_JAAABJ010000568.1 GCF_009904105.1 Elizabethkingia argenteiflava
TCTTTATGATCTATTTCTACTTCGCTTAGAAGGGACAGAATTTCTTTCAAACTAGCTTCTATTTGGTATAAATCGTGATGATGGCCACTTTTTGGACTTCCCATTGACAACATTTGTCCCTGGTTATCACACAGAAAAATGCTGTTGGTGGTTTTTGCCTTTTTATACCCTGATAGCCTAGCTTTTCACCTACCATTCGGCTTTGGGTGTGGCTGACGTCAAACTGAACGCTTGACATATCCAATTTTCTTTTATTAAGGAGCGAAAGACCTATCCAAAACTTTCTGAAAGAGCCGTCTTTGCTCCATTTATTGAAATAATAGTAAA
>NZ_JAAABJ010000569.1 GCF_009904105.1 Elizabethkingia argenteiflava
ATTACGATGGTGCGTTAAGAGAAGTATCGCTCATCTGAGCATTTCTATTTTTTTAGGATAGCATTTGGGCTTTTTTCTCATTCTTGCTAAAAAATGCCTGAACAAAATATTATAAGCTTATACGGTAAATGTTTCTGCCTTTGTCTGAAGTTGCTTCTCTTTAGAAACAAGCTTTGGTAGCTTTTCCAGTGATCACTTGCGATCTTCTCCATTTTGTGTTGTTTTATTGTTTACCAAAACTCTTCTTCAGTTTGATGACTTCTGTCACCAATAACGAAATTGATGAATCTTTTTCCAAATCTATCAACAGCAATCCAGATCCAACCGTGTTTTTTTTACGCCC
>NZ_JAAABJ010000570.1 GCF_009904105.1 Elizabethkingia argenteiflava
CTCAAAGATATTAAGCACTTGTATCAAAATTGTACAATATTAGGAGACAAAGGTGATCTGAGTATTGATTATCAAAGAGACTTATTTACTTACAACCAGATTAATAAGGAAGTACCTATGCGAAAAAATCAACATGGATATAATCCGCAGCCTTATATTTTTAGAAAATAACGAAAGACCATCGAAACCTTATTTTCGCAATTATGTGATCAGTTTATTATTAGAAGAAAATATGCGAAATCCATTGATGGCTTTAAGAACATAATATTATCTAAGATAATGGCAATGACTGTTATAAAATGTATTAA
>NZ_JAAABJ010000571.1 GCF_009904105.1 Elizabethkingia argenteiflava
CCCAAGTACATCCTTTTTTCCTTCGATATCAACCCCGAGGATATTATAGATCGCACGTGTTTCAACAGCAACATTCACCCTTACCTTGAAAAACATACAATACAGAAATACAACTGGATAGACGTTTTCTAGAGGACGGTTTCTGCATTCTTGAACCGAGTTTATTAGACTATCGGTAATACGGGATATCTCTGCAGGAGAAATCTACTTAGCATTCATTTTCTGAACATAATCCCCCAGTGCTCGGGTACTCACTCCCATAGCGTACATCGATAAGATAGTACCTTCCAGCTCATCGGTAATGATTAGCTGGCGTTTGGGCACAATCTTAGGTTCAAAAGTACCCAGGCGGTCAC
>NZ_JAAABJ010000572.1 GCF_009904105.1 Elizabethkingia argenteiflava
CAATAACGAATCCATTCAGGAGGTATAGTTCTTTCCGCATATGCGTCCTGAAAAAACAGATCCTAAGCTGCAACTGACAGAATATGAAAAGACTATTGTATAGCTTCTCGATTGTGAAGATTCTTCGCTATTGTCTGAGGTCATAGAAAAAAGTATGCTTTCTGGCAAAAATTGGGATTAATCAATTATAAATTTAACTAATAATAATGTTATAAAAGTTGAATAAGTGGATGAAGTCTTGAGAATTCAATTAATATAATAGTTTAATTATCTATAAAAAAAGCTTCCCCTATGTGAAGCTTTTTTTATA
>NZ_JAAABJ010000573.1 GCF_009904105.1 Elizabethkingia argenteiflava
ATAAAGATGAGAATTTCATTTATTCACAACACTTGAAAAAGTTTAAATCCTATAACCGGCTTAAACTTCTATTAAAAACAAAAAAAATGTCAAGTTGATGAATATGCTATAAGTTAATTGATTTTATCTATATCTGTGATTTTATATTTAGAATATGTTTTTTTTTGGATTAATTTTACTATATTAGTAAAGTCTTTATTAAATAAGGGATTTAAGTGAAAATTGGGATGAATAAAAAATAAAATTATTTAAAATTTGCAGAGTGGTTTTGCTTTTGAAATGTGAAGAATATTTAACAGGTTTTAAAGTTAAATGATAATATGATGAAAAATACAAAAGCATAAACAAAGTTTTGAAGCTAAAATGCTACTTTAGCTTTGTAAAATAAAGAATGAAAATGAATATAATGAGAAGGGATCTCTAAAATTCTAGCTCTGGGTGGGGTGAAGAAAAATAAAATCAAGAGGACTAATAAGCTTTTTAGGCTATAAGTTAATTGATTTTATCTGTATCTGTGATTTTATATTTAGAATATGTTTTTTTTTGGATTAATTTTACTATATTAGTAAAGTCTTTATTAAATAAGGTATTTAAGTGAAAAATTGGAATAGATATTATTCATTTAAAATAGTAGAAAACACAAAGTAAGAAAGAGAAATTTATTTCAAAATTAAAAAAAAATATAAAATTTGCGGATTAAATTTATTTTCAAAACATAAAGGATATTTAACGAAAAAATTATTAAAAGATGAAAAAAAATTAAAAAACAAGAAGTCAGTTTTACAATGAACTGAGGAGTTATATTCGTCCTGAAGTAGACTACCTTGATAGAAATGGAGGAGAAAATTGCCACGGGATCAGCTATTATTGATCCAAGAAGCCCCATACCAACAGTAGATCAGCAGTGGGATACACAACCTGATTTAAGTGAAGATGGCGATTGGTAATATTTCTAATACAATTTAATTTTTAAATTAAAAACACAACGAACAAATTTAGATGATTCATCTAAATTTGATATGATTCAGATAAATTGTCTATATATAAAACACACAATAATGAAGAAAACAGTATTTTATAAAAAAATGAGCGTGATCACCGCTTTTATTGCGGTATCCCTCCTGCTATTTTTTCTGGCTTGTCGAAGCACTGGAGCTGAAAGCCAACTCTCCACAGATAATCAGAACCCACGACTAAATAGCCTCAACATAAGTCTTAATCAAGACAGGTTCCTTACTTATAAAGGGCAACCTGCAGCTCGAATTAATGGGAAAATATGGATGAGACATAATCTAGGAGCCAATACTAGTTTAGACCCTGACCAGTCCCCAAGTGTTGTAGGTCTTCATGGGGATTATTACCAATATGGTCGTAATGTATCTGTAGCAGGAGCTACAGATACACGGATGAACGGCAATTTTAATGGCGGTTATCCACCCGGTCCAGAAGCATGGAACAGTGGTACCGAAGCGTCTCCACTTAAAGGACCTAATGACCCTTGCCCAGAAGGATACCGGGTTCCAACTCGTCAAGAATTTCAGCAATTATTGGAGGCTACCATTGAATCCAATATCGGAGAATGGAGGCAAGGGAATGCTAATTATACGGCTGCAAAAGTTTTTACCAGTAAGAGCAATAAAAGTAAGAGCAATAAAAGTAAGAGCTATAAACAAGTCAAATTGACTTTTCCTTCTCAAGGAGTATTTACAGTCAGTAATTATTCTAATCGTAATATACCTCCTTTTTCTCCGGTTGTAAATCCTTTAGAAAGAGGTAATTTGGGTCTATATTGGGCATCTACGCTTAATAATGAAGGGGATCCTTATATGTTATATACTCAATCTTCTTCTTCTGTGGTGAGACTAGTATTGCAA
>NZ_JAAABJ010000574.1 GCF_009904105.1 Elizabethkingia argenteiflava
ATGGGCATCTGATAAGTCGGTTAAGTACATGGTTTTAAAGTTTTATCACTTCAAAGAACGTAACACTAAACTTCTTTTAGATGCCCTTATTATTTTTTTTCGCTTATTTTTAAACAGGCTCTTATATTTTTTTATATATTTATGCATAGATAATGGGGTTTACCCGATAGAAATAAAGCGCGAATTGTTGTATTGTGTGTTAAGATCCTTACTGTTTTG
>NZ_JAAABJ010000575.1 GCF_009904105.1 Elizabethkingia argenteiflava
AGCTGTTCAAAATGGCTCTAATCATGGAATAGACCTTGTAGGTATGCGTAAAGATGGGAAATTTGATTTCTTTGAAGTTAAAACAAATACTACAGGAAAGGTTAGTCCACTATCTGTAAGACAAGTAGATTCTTTTAGATTTATTAAAGGCATTTTAGATCCGCAGAAAGCAGGAAAAGGAGGTTGGGGAATATCTTCTGGTGAAGCCCAAAAAATGGCAGACCCTAATAATTGGGGAGATACCAGAATTATAGATATTTTTATTAAGAACGGAAAATTAGATAAAGTTTTGACATCACAATGGTAGAGAATATTAAGATAAAGTGTATAAAAAGAGTATTGACTGAAGAACAAAA
>NZ_JAAABJ010000576.1 GCF_009904105.1 Elizabethkingia argenteiflava
AGCTGTTCAAAATGGCTCTAATCATGGAATAGACCTTGTAGGTATGCGTAAAGATGGGAAATTTGATTTCTTTGAAGTTAAAACAAATACTACAGGAAAGGTTAGTCCACTATCTGTAAGACAAGTAAATTCTTTTAAATTTATTCGAGACATTTTAGGTAAGCGGAAAGCAGAACAAGGAGGTTGGGGAATATCTTTTGATGAAGTAAAAAAAATGCGAAACCCTAAGAATTGGGGAGATACCAGAATTATAGATATTTTTATTAAGAACGGAAAATTAGATAAAGTTTTGACATCACAATGGTAGAGAATATTAAGATAAAGTGTATAAAAAGAGTATTGACTGAAGAACAAAA
>NZ_JAAABJ010000577.1 GCF_009904105.1 Elizabethkingia argenteiflava
AGCTCTTCTATACTTCTACCATTATCGAATTCCTTCAAAATACTGGAAATCTGATTCGCACTGAATTGTTTCTTTTTCATAATATATAATCCTAAATTTAAACTTTTTGTCTAAATTATAGTCGTAATATTTATGGGGGAGTTTACAACCATACCGTCCCGAAGTGATTGCATTCTATTGAAGAATTACCTTGTTTTCTATTTTAATGTCCATTAACTCCATCAAATCAGGTATTTGCGTTAGTATTAAGACAAATGTAAAGATTTAAAATAATAAGATTAGACTTTATAATTAAATAATACATTTATAGCAAAAAAAACAGCTAATATACTTAAAATTGACATAATTATACCTAAAAAAGTAAAATATTTTGGAATTTTATCGATTATTTTTTCATTCATAATTAAAGCCCCAATTCTAATTGGTTTTGTATAAGTTCAAAATATTTCCCTCTATTTTTAATTAGTTCCTCATGGTTGCCTTTTTCAATAATTTTTCCATTATCTAAAATGATAATTTGGTCTGCATTTTTGACAGTAGATAATCTATGTGCAACTACAATCATTGTTTTATCTTTAAAATAATTATCAATATTTTCAATTATAATCCTTTCATTTTCTGCATCTAAAGAATTGGTAGCTTCATCAAAAAATAAATAATCAGGATTTTTATAAATGGCTCTTGCGATTAGTATTCGCTGTCGTTGTCCATGACTTATGCTCACTCCCTCTGAACCTATGATCGTATTTAGTTTAAGAGGTAGCTTATCAATAAAATCATCAACATTGGAAAGTTTAACAGCATTTAATAATTTTTCTTGATTTGCATTTTCTTCTAAAGAAATATTATACGAAATAGTATCTGAAAATATAAAACTATCTTGTAAAATTACACCACATTTATTTCGCCATAATGTATTTTCTATTTCTTCTAAAGGAGTGGTATGTAATAAAAGGTTACCTTGTTGTGGTTTGTAGAATTTAAGAATTAATTTTAAAAGAGTGGTTTTACCACTGCCACTCACACCTACAATAGCAGTAGTCTTTTCTTTTGGAATTTTTAATGTAATATTTTTTAAAATACGAGTTGAATCATCATAAGAAAAGCTAACGTTTTCAATGTTAATATCTTTTATTTCAGTTAATTTAGAAACCTTACTTATATTTTCCTCATTGGACTTATTATGAATTTCATTTAATCTTTCAAAGCTTGCCTTTACTAACTGATACTGTAGAACAAAATTGATTACTTGGCTAATGGGAGAATTAATTCCTCCCAAAATGAACATGATAGCCAACATGCTACCAACGGTCAGAGTTTCATTCATTACAGCCATTGATGAAACAAACACAACTAAAATGGTTTGAAAGAAACTGATAAATCTATAACTTTCATATTGTTGATTGGTTTTAAGTTTATCAATATTGTTTAAGTAAATGGTAGTTTGGATTTTTTGCCATTCTTTACGCTTATTTTCTTCTAGGTTGTTTAATTTAATTTCTTGCATTGAGTTGATTAACTCATAAATTTTGTTTTGGTCTTTAGCTTGTAAAGAGAATGTTTTTTGGTCTAATATTTTTATTTTTTTTAGAAAACTGAATATCCACAGAAGCTCAGTGGTTGTACCTATAAAAACAATCAAGAAAATATTTACATTAAAATAAAGCAATATAAATGAATAAATTATAATACTAAAAACAGAAAATACCATCTGAATGAGGTCTTTTGATAAAAATTCTTCAATTCTTTTATGGTCTTGTATCCTTTGAGTTAAATCTCCAATATTTTTACTATTAAAAAATTTTAAAGGTAACTGCATTAGTTTAATAAGAAAATCAGAAATAATAGATAGGCTTATTCGACTACTTATATGAATAAATAACCACGAACGATAAAACTCTAGCCCAACTTTACTGATAAACACAACAACTTGTGCTGTTAAAATAAGATATATAAAGGAGACATCTTTTAATACAACTCCTTTATCTAATATTTTTTGAGTGAAAAATGGGAATATAAGTTCAATACAGGAAGATATTAATAAAGTAAGAGCAATTAAGAAAAGCTGTGTATTATGCTTTTTTAGATACTGTGTAACATATTCCAAACTTCCTTTAGCTCTTTTTTTAGTGGAGATGTTTTCAAACAACATTTTTGTTGGCTCAAGTAATAAAATAATACCTTCCTCTTTTTGTTGTGTCCAACCTTTTATAAAGTTTTTTTTTGAATATACTGTTTTACCAAATGCAGGATCTGCAACATATACTTTTTTAGATGTTATTTTATAAACAACAATAAAATGATTTTGATTCCAAAAAAATATAGCAGGAAGTGGAGCATTTTCAACAGTACTTTCAAAATCTAATCTTACAACCAGTGTGTTAAAACCTAACCTGTTTGATGTTTTATCTAAATCTGAAATTGTAATACCCTGTTTTAATAAATTACTATCTACTAAAACAGAGTTTGAATTTGAAATATCAACATTGTAATACTTACTAATCATTCTAAGGCATGCCAAACCACAATCTTGGCTATCTAACTGTCTGTAAAAAGGAAAACGAAGTTTGTATCCGAAATTAATCATAGTATTTGCAGATATAAATTATCTTCGAAAATTTTCCAATTTGTAAGAGTAATTGGGATCCACTGCATTTAGGAGTTTTTTTTCTATAATATGTATAGCATCATTATATGATAGTTTATTAATTCCATTTTCCCCTCTAAGCGGGGCAGGTAAAAATTCTACTATTTTGTTTTGAATATGAATTATAAGCTTAAGAAGATCATTGCAATACACAGAAGGATTATTAAAGCCATTTTCAATATTGTATCTATGAGGTATATAGCCACCACCACAGGTTTCGTTAATTGGACAAACAATACATTTCTTAGGAAGATTAAAATGGCTATAATAATATTGTTCTGCTAAATCTGTCTTTAATGCATCACTTATACTACTTTGCATAACAGTTGTATTTGTTTTTGTAAAGCTTTCACCGCAAACCTTCAAAGCATCAACTGCTTCAAATGTACCATTAGTTTCAACAACGAGAACTTCATTATGCAGATTTCCCATTTCATCACCATTAATGTCTCCTCCCATGATTGAATGGATGTACTGATTAAACCTCCTTATATTTAGTCTATTTTCATCATTAATCCATATATCGAATAAATCAATTAACCAATCCGCATAAGGCGTCTTCGATTTTACATATTGTCCTTTAATAGGTTTCGCAGGTAATGATTGATATGTAGCCTCTGGAATCAAAAAATCGACTGATTTTATTCCTATTTCTTTGAAATGATTATAAATCTGTATTGGATTTGAATTAATATTTATTACCGAAAGTACTCCTACGTCAATGTTAGATTTGTGGGAAATTTTAATTGCCTTTATAATCCTATCGTAAGATCCTCTTCCAGAATGATCTATTCGATTTGCATCATTGTCTTCCTTCAGACCGTCTATACTGATACCAATAGTTATTCCTAATTTTGATAATAAATGACACCAAGATTCATCTAATAAAAGACCATTTGTTTGCAAAGAAAATCGCACATTAATACTTTTTGGGGATAGAATATTTTTAGCACAATGAACAAATTTTTCAACGAATTTTTTACCCGACAGTAAAGGTTCTCCACCATGTAAAATAAAAGTGAAGCCTTGAATGTTATTTTCAATACAATGTTCTTTTACTTTATTAAACATTTGAATCATAACCATGTCAGACATGAGTTTTGGCTGAAGTTTATATGATTCATCTCCCATATTGTACATGTAGCAATACTTACAATTAAGATTACATCTACTGGCTATTTTTACCACTAAGTTTCTGCATGTAGGATTATTTTTCATATTGCAAAAGATTTTAAAAATTCATTTTCTATATTATTGTGAAAATTTTCTATTTTTTTTACATAATTAAAATAATTTATTATTTCTATATTTTCTTTTTTTAATATTTCTTTCGGTATTTCTGAGAATACCACATTCTGAATATGCAAAATAAGTTTTAAGAAATCTTTACAAAAAACGGAAGAATTATCAAATCCATTCTTTTTGCTGTATCGAGCGGCTAGATTTCCTCCTCCACATATTTCTTTTATTATGCATTGATTACATTTGTGAGTAAGTTTTTTATGAGAATGATAATAAAAATTAATTAATTTTGAGTCTGAAACCATAGAAATTTCATGTTTCAATATATTCAATCCTGTTTTGGTGAACTTCTCCCCACATACTTTTAAATAATCCACAGGTTCTATTTCTCCATTGGTCTCTATAACCAATAATCCGTTTTCAAAATTTCCAAATAAATCGGTAGGATATTCTTCTCCAAATAATGAAGAAATGAATCCGTTAAACATTCTAATATTTATTTTATTATTATCTTTATACCATTCATTAAAAATATTAATTAACCAATCGGAGTATTCTGTTTCTAAATTTTTCAATTCTTGATCATGGGTTACATAAGGGAAAAGAAAGTCGATATTTTTAACTCCCATAGTTTTGATAAAAGAATATAATTCAAGAGGATCCATAGTAGGATTAATAACACATAAAAGCCCTAAGCTTTCTTTATGGTATTTATAATTAAAGGCATTTTTAATTCCAGTTATTACATCAGGAAAAGAACTTTTCCCATTTTTATACAACCTAAATTTGTCATTGTATTTTTTCGTCCCATCAATACTAATACCAATTTGGATCTTTAATTCTTTAAATAATAGACACCATTCATCATTGAGTAAAGTAGCATTAGTTTGAATAGTGTAATGAATTTTGATTTTATTTTTAAATTTTAGATTGCATTTTTCTACAAAAGTGTTATAAAACGCTGGTTTTAATAATAAGGGTTCACCACCATGAAAAACAAATAAAAATTCTTCTATGTGATTGTCCCTACAATGATTATAGACTTTATTAATTACCGCATCTACAATTTCCCCGCTCATAAATTTTGGTTGGATTATATAAGATTTATCATCCTGATTGTAGACATAGCAATATGTACAGTTTAAATTGCACCTGCTAGCAACTTTTAAAATTAAAGATTGACATTTCATTTTACACTCTACTTTAAATGTTTAAAGAAGAGTTGTCTTCAATTTGATAACAACTCTTCTAGGTGAAAAAGTTTAATTAGCTTTTCATCCAAGTTGCATCACCATGGGCTTTTAACCATGATGGAGCTACATGACCACCTACATTGTCAGTTGTCATTTTCAAAATTGCATCTTTTACGACTGAATTCTTAATGTTCGAAATTGATTTTTTCAAATCTTTAGAATTTTTTTGTAAGTCAAATCTAAAATTTTTCATTTTTTATAGATTTTTTAAATTTAGAATTATGAATCAAAGTTTTAATACATTAGATTCTTTGTTGGTATTGTTTGCTAGCATTATTTATTCATATTAAAGTGTACCCGTTGTACATTTTAAATAATACTGACTTTTGAAGTTATTGATATTTCGGTTAAATATGTCTTGTTTATGAACTGTACAACAGCTAAAACCGTTATTTTAGCTAATAATCGGGTTTTGAACCCTTCAAAAGTTTTGGCATAATTCCTTCGTATCATAAACTGATCGCAGAGTTGTGAGAACAGCATCTCAATCCTCTTTCTCTGCTTTTTGAATAAATACAACTGTGACTTATAGTCCTTTTGATTAACTCTTTTAGGTATTTCCAATTCAATGTGTGCGTAATTGAATAAATCAATTTGCATTTCAGACGACAAATATCCCTTGTCCCCAAGTAATGTACAATCTGATAATTGTTCTCTAATATCTTTTAAATAATGAGTGTCGTGAATAAAAGCTGTGGTCAAATTTATACTTTGGAAAACTCCACTTACAGAACAAACCGCATGAAGTTTATAACCATAAAAATGTATTTGTTGTGATGCACAAAAGCCTCTGTTTAGATAATAATATTCAGCATCTTTACAGATTTTTGAAGTGCCTAATTTGGAAAGTTTACAAACTTCTATAGCCATACTATCAACAATAAATATCGTGGCGAATTCATTAAAACTTCTTGCTATTTTCATTCGTATCTCATTCATATTATTAGCCAATCTACGTTTGCGTCGATTATAAACACGTCTATCTATTTTTTGCCCAATAGCATCCGGAATATGCCGAAAAAGATGATTTTCACTATCCAGTCCCATAAATTCAGCGGTTAATGTAAGACTTATCAATTTCAAATCTTTTAGCTTTGGAACTCGTCTTTGATAAGACAAAAAATTTTCATTTGATATTTTTCTTAAAAATTCTAAAATTCTTTCATAATTTGCATTTAAGTTGTTCATTGTAACTATTTTATAGTTAATTCAATTTACTTATTTTCAATCAAATGAATAACTTTTTCCTTTTCTAAATCATAATGCACAACGGGTTAAAGTGTATAAATCAATATTATTTCGCTCTGCTCTTTTCCTCTTCATTACTTTGTTCTCGTTTATGTGATTTTAATTGTTTTCCAAAATTCCATGCCAATGATAATCTAATTTTTTGAGAATCAGGATAATCATAATTATTTTGTTTAATGCCATTAACTATTTGTGTAAAAGTATATTTATTGGTTTTAAAAACATCTATGGCGTTAATGGCAACTTCCAGTTTTTTCTCTAATAAAGAAAATTTAAACCCAGCATCAAAATAGTATCTGCTTGAAATCTTATAACTTCCTGCTACAGAAGGAGACATATAATTAAAGTTCAATTCTGCTTTAATCGTTTTTGCCTTGTTTAAAATAAATGCGTTATTTGAATTAAATGTAAAAGCCCAACTGCTGATACTTGGTACACTTTCTTCTATTTTAGATAGAGTTTTTGAATAAGAAATTGTCATTTGATTATTACTTTCCCACCATTTAATTTTATTGAAAACATAATTTTCCATTAACCCCACTGTTTTTTGAGTATAGAAATTGTATGGTGTTACGATTTGTGAAATATTTGTTTTAGAAACATAAGTAACTTGGTCAAATCCATTGGTTAAATAGTTAAAATAAATTGAGGTATAGAAATCTTTATAAGTATGAGATATATCAATATTATCAGTAAAGAAAGGCTGTAAAAATGGATTTCCCTCTGAATAATTATATGAAGAAGAATAAAACCTAAAAGGATTTAAATCACCATAAGTAGGTCTATCAATTCTTTTATTATAATTCAATCCCCATGAACTATTTTCAGTTGCTTTATATGTTAAATAAAAAGTCGGGAATAATTGAATGTAATCATTTTTATTGGTTTGACGAAGAGTTTCTGAATATCCTTTGGTTTGTGTGCTTTCTAATCTCATACCCAACTGTAAATTCCATTTTTCTGAAAGTTTTTTATTTCCTGAAATATATAAGGCTTGTGTATTCTCTTTATAGTTGAAAATATTGCTTTTTGATGGGTCAAAAATTGGATTCATACCAGTAGTATCAAAATAAGAAACCTTGCTGTCATTATTGATGAAAGATATTTTTCCACCAAAAGAAAGATTGATCCATTTCAATGGCATTTCATAGTCTATTTTGGCAGAATATATATCTATATTTTGATTACTCAAATTATTTACAGAAATATAGCGATTGGGCGCGGGAATATTATTAGAGAAATAAGTATTCGTGCTGAAATTATTATCCAAATCTGATTGGAATTTAAAATAATCTATATCTATTGAATATTGAGTACCAAGAGTATCTATTTTTGTTACACTATGAAAGTTTAAAGAATGTGTATTTCTTTCTATCTCTAAGCGAGATGGGGTAATAATTAAGGAATCTAAAACAGAATTATTGTTGGTAATATATGAGGTGTTTTTACGCTTAATGAGAGGTTTACTAAATGCTCCCAAATACTCAATATCCATAGTTGTTTTAGGACTTACTTGATAACCTAAAGCAAATTTAGCACCTAAACTATTCTGAAAAATTCTTTTATTATTCGTTTCAAACCAAGTGTAATTCGGGTAATAAAGAGTATATTCTTGATATGGAGCAGTACTGCCATTGCTATAATTAATGTTTGAAGTAATAGTCCATTTGTTTTTTTGATAATTTAAACCGCCTCCCAAACTTCCCAGTGGGTGCTTAGCTTGCGTATATGAGGTTTTTAAATTGCCACTAATACTGTTTTTTTTAGCCTTCTTCAGTTTAATATTTACGATACCACTATTACCCTCTGCATCATATTTTGCAGGAGGATTGGTAATAACCTCTATGCTTTTTATAGCATCTGATTTTATAGTTTTAAGAAAATTAATCAAATCGTCATCTGAAAGTTGCAGCAATCTGTCATCTATCATTACAGACACTCCACTTTTGCCTATCATAGAAATTTGATCATTCTGAATCCTTATACCAGGGGTGATATTCAAGACATCCAAAGCATCTCCACCTGTTGCAGATATAGAGCTTTCAACATTCAAAACTAATCTATCTACTTTTCTTTCGATAAGCTTTTGTTTTGCTTTAATTTCAACTTCTTGTATTTGTTTTTCAAATGTTTTATTAATCGAATCTTTAATATTTATTTGTGAAAATAAATAAATATTAAAGAAAAGCAATGAGATAGAAATTAGTTTTTTCATTTCATTTTTTTTATTTCGATATCATAAATTTTACTTATGATTTATGGTATCAAACCTATATAAATTTTTATCATAGTCCTAAAAGAGTATCCCAAAATTTATAAATCTTGGGTAATTTTTCAGTAATTTCTGGTATTTCATCAAGATTTGAAAAAAAATACACATCCCAAACACCTTCTCGAAAGGTTTTATTAAATCTTTCAATTAAAGAATTGTGCGTGGGTCTTCCTTGTTGAATTTAGCTGAATTTTATATCATTTACCAAACTCCAAGTCTGAATCAAATGTGAAATAAACTCCGGACCATTATCCATTCTTATCTTTTTTGGTTTTCCATAACGGTTCACTAAGTGGTTCAGAATCCAAACAACACGGCTGCTTTTGATGGAATAATCCGCTTCTATATGCAAAACCTCACAATTATAATCATCAATAATATTGAAAGTTCTGATTTTTCTTCCATTTTCCAACACATCACTCATAAAATCCATACTCCAGCTTTGGGCAAAGGATTTTGGAATCTTTAGAGGCTCTTTAATTCGGGTAATTTTTCGCTTCTTAGATTTTTTTCTCAATGATAATCCTGCTTGCTTATAAATCCGATGAAGTTTCTTGTCATTCACTTTATCACCTTGATTTCTGAATCGGGTATTGCTAAATATAGGATTGTGTTTTTCAGTAAATATAAAAAAAAAAAATGGATTGTCAAAATGTTATCAGTCTGAAAAAGTAAAAAACGGTATTGTCAGGAATTTTTAAAGATACAAATGTAAAAATTGTGGATTTAATTTTACGGTATATAAAAGAGGGGGTGAATATTCAAAAACAATCAAAAAAAAAGCGCTTCAACTTTATCTTGAAGGCTTGGGCTTTAGATCAATCGG
>NZ_JAAABJ010000578.1 GCF_009904105.1 Elizabethkingia argenteiflava
AAATAGATAAACATGGTGATTATACTCTTCAATTATGAAATTCATGACTTAGACTGGGGATTTATAAATAATTAATAAATTGAAAATCAATTTCAGATATACGTATAAAATTAAAAGTTCTCCATTATGCAAAAGAGATTGGAAATATTTCTCAGGCATGTAGATATTATGGTATCTCAAGAGAAGCTGTTTATCAGTGGAAAAGAGCTTATGAGCAAGAAAGGGAACAAGGTTTATTTAATAGTAAGCCTTGCCCTGAAACCCCAAAGCTCAGAACCCCTAATCACATAGAAGATCTTATACTGTATTTGCGTAAAACTTATTATTTTGGGCAATTACGAATCAAATGGTAGTTATCCCGTTATCATGGAATTGAGTTATCTTCAGGCGCTGTTTATCATGTATTAAAAAGGAATGATGTGAATAAGTTACCTCAGAATATGAAGAAGCGATCTATAAAAACCTTCAAACGATATGAAAAACAGGTTCCTGGTCATA